>URIJ01000155.1 GCA_900547835.1 uncultured Collinsella sp. | reverse complement strand
AGCATAAGCTCGATCAGCAGAAGAAGGCTTCTGGGGAGGACGGCTCGGAGGAGTAGCCTCTTGGTTGCTAGATAACTAAAGAGTTGGGACGGGGTCCGGTGCGAATGCATCGGGCCCCGTTTTGTTGTGCAACGATTAGTTATGCCCCCTCACACCTCTTGTTGCTACCGTTGCCCGATATGTTCGCGCGGCGTCGTCGGTACGCGCGAGGCGGTCATTACAATTGGCATCGTGCAGCGATTTAGGGGGAACGTTTTGGTGTCTGAACAGGCAAATGTTGATTGTGCTGCTGGCTTTGGCGTGCGCTTGATCGGCTGTGCCGACGATGCGGTTTTGCCCATTGGCATGCACGACTATGCGGAGGCCCTTGGTTGCTGCATGCTGGTTGACAAGACCATGTTTATTGCCGATGTGTTGGACTGCGACGCGTCCGTTGTGGTGTGCTGTCGACCCGAGGGTTTTGGCAAGAGCATGAACTTGTCGATGCTCAGGGCTTTTCTGGAGCGTCCAGCGGTCGGTCGCTCTGGTCAGCGTTTGTTTGCCGATGCTCAGATTTGGGATGCGAACGGCGGGCGCTATCGGGATGAGTATGCTTGCTATCCGGTGATATCGCTGGATTTTTCTGGCGCTGCGAGGCGTGGCGCCGCTATTGCCGACGTCGTGCGCGATGCTCTTTCGGACGAGTGCGCCCGCCTGCTGGCGCTTTTGGAGGCTCCGGATTTAGCTCGAGACAAGGTGCGTCACATCGAACGTGTTGCGCGTGGCGCGGCGAGCGAGGACGAGGTCGCCTCGGTGCTTGGCGTGCTCATTGAGCTGCTGGAGATGGCCTGCGATGAGCAGGTTGTATTGCTCGTTGATGGGTACGACGCGGCGTGGTTGGGCCGTGCGAGCGCGAGGGTCGCTTCCGGCGCCGATCCGGCAGGGATATTTGATCGCGTGCTTTTCGAGGTCATTGCCACTGCGCGCGATTCGTTGCGGCTGACGTGTCTGATGGGGGAATGTCCCGGCCCTGCCGAAGCGGCGCTTTCTTTGCATGGCTGCTCGTATTGTCTGACGACGCCGCTTTCGACCTGGTGTGACCGTTGTTTCGGCTTTTCGGATGCCGAGGTCCAGGCTCTGTTGAATCATGCTGGGCGCGAGGAATACCTGGAGGATGCGCGTGAATGGCTCGAGGGATATCGGTTTGGCAGGGCCTATTGCTCGAGTCCGGCGCGCGTGATCGGTTTTCTGGACCGAGGCTGCACGGCGCCTGTGCGCGCCGATCTGTATGGGTATGCGGATTGCCTGAGTAGGGTAGTTGCCGGGTGGAATCTCGACCGCCTTTCGGTCTTGTTTGATTTGCTCGAGGCCCATGGGTGCGCTGAGGTCCCGCTTTGTTTGGGCACTGCAGAGCCTGATTTCTCGCCTGACGATGGCATGTGGACAGCGCTGTATCTGTCCGGTTTTCTCACGACGGATATGACTGAGGAGCCAGAGCATGGCAATCGCCTCCGTGCTTTGCGATTGCCCAATAACGAGCTTCGCCAGGCCTTGCGTCTAGTGATTATTGAGTGGTTTGAGTGCGCTGCCGAAGACATTCGAGACGTCGATGCGTTTCGCGACGGGCTGTGCCGTGGGAACGAGGATACCGTGAGGCGGGCGCTAAGCCGCATCCTGGGGGATGCTGGAATCGGTGAGACCGACCCAGATAAGCCGCTGCCATATCATCTGCTCTTGCAGGGGCTCTGCTTTGGCTTGCCGGGTTATGCCAATCCTGCCTCGAGGCGAAAGTGTGGCGCGGGTCGCTGGGACATCCAGGTTTTCCCTACGGGTGCCGTGTTCGACGTAGCAGACACGATTGGCATGCTGGACGAGCGCCCGCTGATAACGATTAACTTGATGTATGACCCCGATGTGGATGCGCTGGGCCTGGAATTGCTGGCCGTGCAGTCGCTACTCGACATAGAGCGCGACGGCATCGACGAAATCCGTGTGCCACGCCCCGGCGTGGGTCGCATGCGCTGGGGGTTCGGTTTTGATGGGCAGCATGTGGCTACGGTGTGCCAGCGGCTTTAAGCGCCGAGGTGTTTCCGGCTTCCGTTACTCGGTGTCCTTCATGGGCGGCATGGGCTTCCAGTTGGGGTCCTTGATGATCTTGCGGGCGTCCTTCATGCCGCGGCGCAGCGCCGGAATTCCGGTCTTAAAGCACTTGTCAACGGCGGCCAGGCGAATGAATTCCTTGCAGAAGGTCGCGGCGTTGCCCAGACGGAACAGCACTGGGTGGTAGTCGCCGTAGATCTGCATGTAGCGTGCCAGATAACCGCGGTTGCGCATGATGTAGTAGCGGTTGGTGTCGCTCGTGGAGTTGAGCTGGCGCTTGCCGGCGATGTCCCAGTTAGAGACGGCGCGGGCGCGCTTGAGCACCACGTCGGCGACCACGGCGGCGGGGAAGTGCTGGCTGGCGACATAGCCGTAGCAGGCGTCGTCGCCATAGATGAAGAAGCGCGCGTCGGGCAGGCCAATCTTGTCGACCACGCGGCGCGAGAACATGCCGCCCTCAAAGCACAGCTGGTTCATGGTGCGGTAGCCCTCGGGACCCAGATCCCACTTGGCGACAGGGTTTGGAATGCCGAGCGAAAGGATCAGTTGGTACTGCCAAAAGAACGCGCCGCCGTCGAAGTCCAGGCGCGAACCCTGGATGACATCGTAGCGGTCGGTCCACTTGGCCAAGCGCTCGATGCCTTCGGGGATGACGAGCACGTCGTCGTCCATCACCCAGAACCACTGGGCGCCCAGGTCGTAGGCGCATTTAGTGCCGGCCGAGAAGCCGCCCGCACCGCCGCCGTTTTCGAGCTGCGGTGCGTAGATGACGCGGTCGGTGCCGCCCTGCGCGTCGGGCTGCTCGGTGTCGATGCCCCACAGGTTGGCCAAGCGCTCGTTGAATGCGGTGCACATGGCCTCGGTCTCGCGCGAATTCTCGTTATCGACAATCACGATGCGCCAGGGCGTTGCCGTGAGCTCGGTCATGGAGTCGAACAGGTTGGCCAGGAGTTCCTGGCGCTTGTACGTAACGACAACGATGGCGAGCTTATCGATGGGAGTGGGAAGGGTTGAAGGCATGGGGCAATATATCCTTTCACGCGCGGCGCGCATGCGCTGCGCGGAAGCTATCGAATACGTCCTTGGGACTGTCCTATTGTAAAGGCTCGGCGCACCTTGACGGCAAGCTTTGAATAAAACGCAGGAACCTGCCACGGGTGTAGCGGCTTTGACGTCTGACGGCAGCGTGTCTATTGCCGCTTGAGCTTGCGAACGATAAGGCTTCTAGCTGCATCGATGATGAGGAGCGCCAGAGCAAAGACGATGCTAATGACGGTACCCGTGATGATACATATAGCTGCCGGGCTGTTTTGGCTGACCAGCATGTTTGCGAGCAACGTATTGGAGACGGGACGCCACAGGCTACTGGTGAGCGACTGCATCACATAGAAACCGAGCGTGGCGGTCGATAAGGTGACGATGACACCCGCAGTCCGCGGATTGCCTGAGGCACTGCGTCGGGTTGCCGCAAAGAGCAAGGAGGCGGCAGCGAGGGCAAACGAGATCAGCGAGGTCGATTTGTAGGAGAGGGCTGCCATCGCCGTGAGGTTGCCGGTGAAGGAGAGTGCTCCTTCCAGGATGGTGGCGAGCGCCAAAACCGCTGCGAGCGACCGCATGCCCAAGGCGCCCGCCCTGTCCGAATCCACGGCATCGGTAACGTCGCGGAGCAGCCCGCCGATCAAAAACGCGATTACGTACGTGGCAGCGCTCATGAGTTTCTGGAGCCAAGAAAACTCGCCGGCGCTTGTCGCACTCATGGCGGCCAAATACCCGTTAACAACAAATGCGAGGATGCCAACGGCGATGACCGTCGTCGTGTAGCTCTTCTGGGAGAGTCGACACTTAGCCAGTCCAAACCATGGCGCCATGAAGACCGTGGCGGCATAGACCCAGATAAACTCAAGGCCTAGCGTGTATCAGTAGTGCGTGTTGAGGGTAACATCGGGAATGGGGGAGACGACCGTGGACCACGCGAGCGCCACGACGCAATAAAACGCAGTGGGCATAACGACCTTGCCTAGGCGCTGCGCCGTTCGCTGCATTTGCGACTTCCACGTTGCCCCACCGTCCCAAGCACGCGCGGCAGAAGCGATGAGAAAATAGCCCGAGATCATAAAGAAGACCTCGTTGGCCCAGCAGCCCAGCAAGTTAATAAAACCGAGCACGCCGGAATGGGGGAAGGCGGCAAGCGGCACGTATTCCGGCAAGCCGGCACAGGTTGCCTGGAAGGTCCACTGAAAGGTGTGGAACACCGCGATACCGGCGACCGCGATTAAGCGCAGCGCTTCGATGGGTATGTTGCGTGCGGCTTTGGGCTGCATGACGTCCTTTCGTATCGGTTTCTCCTCTGTGAGCTCCATAGATTATATAAACGCCCGCTGGCGCGCTGACCCTTTGATACCATGAAACGACAGGTATTTCCTAAGGAGCACATTTGTCTACTAACGCCTCTGGCAGCCCTGTTCTGTCGCTGCTTATTCCCATTTACAATGTTCAGCGCTACCTGCGCGAGTGTCTCGATTCCGCCCTGGCGCAGACGCTCAAGGATATTGAGATCATCTGCATTAACGACGGGTCGACCGACAACTCGCCGGCGATTATCCGCGAGTATATGGAGCGCGATGGGCGCGTCAAGATGATCGACAAGGCCAACAGCGGCTACGGCGACTCGATGAACCACGGTCTGGAGATGGCGCGTGGCAAGTACGTTGGCATCTTGGAGTCCGATGACTTTATGGCGCCCGACGCACTCGAAAAGCTTGTCTCGGCCGCCGATAGCAATAATGCCGACTTTGCGAAGGCGAACTTTGATTTCTACTGGTCTAAGCCCGAGGAGCGTCGTTCGCTGCACGAGATGTTTAAGGCAAGGGATTGTGGCAAACCGGTGCATCCCAGCAATACGACGCAGTTCTTTAAGCAAAAACCGTCGATTTGGTCGGCCGTGTACCGTCGCGATTTTCTT
>URIJ01000154.1 GCA_900547835.1 uncultured Collinsella sp. | reverse complement strand
GCGCTATCGAGTATGTGCAGACGTGGGGTGTCCAGGGCCGCTCCGAGGTGTGGGTCGGCGAGCAATCGGGCAAGACACAGGACCGCGGCGAGGTCGTGCCCGCCACCGACTGCGTAGTCGAGTGCGCAAGCGTAGCGCCCAAGGGCAACGAAAAGTACGTGGCCCTGACATTTGACGAGGGTCCGAGCGGCGCGACCAAGCAGATCTTGCAGGTGCTCAAGGAAAAGGGCGTCACGGCGACGTTCTTCCTTTCGGGCGATGCCGCGGAAGCCTCGCCCGCTACTGCCAAAGCGATTGTCGATGCCGGGTGCGAGATCGGCTCCAACAGCTACAGCGATGATTCGCTCAAGGGCGAGGATCGCGAGACGGTGCGCAAGCAGATCACGAAGGGCACCGAGGCGATTAAGTCGGCGACCGGCGTTGAGACGATGTTGCTGCGTGCCCCCTACGCCGCGTTTGACGAGCAAAACTGGATCGATTCGATGGACCTGGTGTCCGCCGTGGTTTCGTGGAATATCGATTCGGGCGACTGGCTGCTCAACGGCGCTGACGAGCAAGTATCGACCGTGCTCGACTCGGTGACGCCGGGCAATATTGTGCTGCTCACCGATAGCGATGAGTGCGCCGAGCAGACGCTCGAGGCGCTGCCGCAGATTATCGATGGCCTTGTCGCCGACGGCTACAAGATCGTGACGCTCAGCGACCTGGTCAAGACGGACACGGCATTGAGCAAAAAACTCACCTCGCTCGCCAAGGTTTCCATGCCCAAAAACGCCGTGTTCCCCCAACTCCCCGAGGACGACGACACCGCAGAGTAGCCATGTAAGAGCGTCCCCAATGACTATGTCACTGATACGTCAGTGTTTGGTATGCCTGCAATGTGCAGCGCATAAATTCGATGCCGCAGGGCGATGCTGATGCTATAGTTACTGCGGTTAATGAGGGTCAAGAGAAAGGTTACAGGTGAAATCCAAACCTCGACCATACAGTCGATGACCCCATGCAGGTGCTTTTTGCGCATGCACGGGGTGTAAGCGTCGAGCGGCGTGCCGCCCGCGCATGCGTATACATATCCAGAAGCCCCCGGACGCCGCACGCGCGGCCGCGTCCGGAGGAATTATGATGGGGAGCACCATTGAATTATCTGAGTGAGATGCTCAAACTGCCGGTCTTGGACGTCGATGGCGAAAAGCTCGGCGTGGTCAACGATTTTGGCATTGCTACCGGCGAAGTTTTTCCACACGTGACGTCGCTCGCGTTCCGCGGTCCCGGCAAGACGCCGTTTATGATCAGCTGGCGCAAATGGGTCGACCGTATCGACGAGACGGGTGTACACCTTAAGACGTCGGCCACCGAAATCCGTTTTTCGTACCTGCAGCCGACCGAACTCTTGCTTGCCCGCGACGTGCTCAACAAGCAGATTGTCGACACGCAGGGCATGAAGGTCGTGCGCGTAAACGACATCAAGTTTTCCATGTCGGGCGAAAACCAGCTGCGCCTGCTGGGCGCCGAGGTCGGTGCCCGCGGTCTGCTACGCGCCATCAGCCCCGCGCTCGAGCATATCGTCGAAGGCTTTATGAAGCACCTGGGCAAGCCGCTCAGTGAGGACATCATCGCTTGGTCCTACATGGACCTGCTCGACCGCTCGACCAAGAACATTCAACTCTCGGTGTCGCACAAGACGCTCGGCGAGCTGCACCCTGCCGACATCGCCGACATTATCGAGCAGCTCGACCCGCGCCTGCGTGCGCAGGTGTTTGCGCAGCTCGATACTGCCCAGGCCGCCGAGGCCATTTCGGAGTTCGATGACGACGAGCTTATGACCGAGATGCTCGAGGGCCTGTCCGACACGGACGCATCGTCGATGCTGGCCATGATGGACCCGGATGACGCTGCCGACCTGATCGACGAGCTCGATTACGAGAAGGCCGAGAAGCTCCTGCGCCTGATGGGCGTCAAGGAGGAGAAGGCGATTCGTAATCTGCTGGGGTATGAGGACAACACCGCCGGCCGCATCATGACCTCGGAGTTTGTCTCCCTGCCCGCCACGGCAACGGTCGGTGACGCCATCGAGGCGATTCGCGAGCTCGACGAGGACTTCGAGAGCGTCTACTACGTCTATACCGAGGATCCGAGCGGCATGCTGACCGGCGTGCTTTCGCTGCGCACGCTGATCGTAGCCGACCGCGACGCTACGCTGGGTCAGCTGGCCTATCGCGACCTGGTCTATGTGTCGCCCGACGAGGACCAGGAAGACGTGACGGATGAGATGACCAAGTATGACCTGGTAGCTATCCCCGTCTGTGACGAGAACCGCCACATCCTGGGTATCGTGACCTTCGACGACGCCATGGACGTTATAGCCGAGGAGCATCAGGAGGACCTGCAGATCGCCGGTGTCGGCTCGGGCGATAGCGCGTCGGACGACTCGACGAACGTGCTCAGCTGGTTCGTGCATCGTCAGTACTGGGTCGTCGTGTGGGGCATCGCCTCGTGCATTATGGCGACGGTGCTGGGGACGGCGCTGGGCTCCGCGCATCTGGTGGTGTTCCCCATGTGCGCCATGCCGCTCGTGCTGCTGGCGGCCTCGCGCATGGTGTCGTTCGTCAAGAACTACTTCCTGGAGTATGACGGTCACGACGACGAACCCAAGCCGTATCTGGGGTTCTTCTTCCAGAGCACGGGTATGGGCCTGATTCTGTCACTCGTGACCTACCTGTGCGCCCAGCTGGTGCGCACCGCTGCGTTCCCCGATGCGTCCATGTTTGAGGAGCAACTCTTTACCGGGTGCTTTAATATCGCTGCCATCATTTGCCTGGTTGGCAACATGAGCGCCGTGATTTACCTGATGGTGCTGTTCTGGCGTGACGAGCATGACCTCAACACGTCGGGCACCGCCATGAACGTTATTGCCGTCATGATCTCGTGTGTGGCGTATTGCATCGCCGCGGTGCTGCTCGCCATGTCAGTCATGGGTTAGGTGGTCGCGTGCAAAATACCAAGCAAAAGTCGGGCACCAAGCAAAAGTTGACCATCGCGGCCATCTTTGGCGCTATGGGTCCCGGTCTGCTGGCGGCGCTTTCGGGCAATGACGCCGGCGGCATTGCAACGTATTCCAGCGCGGGTGCCAGCTATGGCTACAAGATGCTCTGGATGCTTCCCGTCATGACTGTGCTGCTCATCGTGACGCAGGAGACCGCGGCGCGCTGCGGCTGCGTCACGGGTAAGGGCCTGGCATCGCTCATTCGCGAGCGCTTTGGCGTGCGCAAGAGTGTACTTGCTATGGCGGCGCTGTTGATCGCCAACACGGCTGTGACCATTTCGGAGTTTGCGGGTATTGCGAGCGGCCTTGCCCTCTTTGGCGTGCCGGCGAGCATCTCGGTGCCGTTGGTGGCGCTGCTGGTGTGGATGCTTACCATGTCGGGGAGTTTCCAGCGCATCGAGAAGATTCTGCTGCTGGTGAGCTGCGTGTTCGTGACCTATATTGTCGCCGCGTTTATGGCTGGCCCCAACTGGGGTGAGGTCGCGGTCGACCTGGTCGTGCCTAACATTCAAAATGACCCCAGCTACGTGTCGCTCGTGGTCGCAACGATCGGTACCACCATCGCACCGTGGATGATCTTCTTGGCTCAGAACAACGTGGTCGATAAGAATGCGGGCGAGGACGACATCGTGCTGCAGCGTATTGATACCGTGAGCGGCTCGATCGCTGCTGATATCATTGCGGGCTTCATTATCATCACGACCGGTACGGTGCTGTTCCCGGCGGGTATTCAGATTAGCGATGCCGCCGATGCTGCCCGCGCGCTGGAGCCCATCGCGGGCCAGTGGTCCACGGTGCTGTTTGCCTCAGGCCTGGTCGCAGCGAGCTTTTTGGCTGCCTGCGTGCTGCCGGGCGTTACGTCGAGTGCCATCTGCGAGGCTTTTGGTTGGGAGCGCGGCGCCGACCGCAGCTGGGACGAGGCTCCGGTTTACCGCGGCATCATTACGGCCATCATCGGCATTTCTGCCGTGTTGGTGCTCATGCCTGGCGTCGATTTGTTCCAGATTATGATGACCTCGCAGGTCATCAACGGCGTGCTGCTGCCCGTAGTCTTGGTATTCCAGGTGGTTATCGCGGCAGATCGCCACATTATGGGCGCCAACCGCAACGGCCGCGTATGGAACGTGCTCACTTGGGCGACCATTGGCGTGATTACGGTGCTGACGGTTGTCATGTTTGTGCTGCAAGCGATGGGCTACAGCGCTTAACGCCCACTTTTGCTTCCGAACAGGCCGCAGCGATGGGCTGCGGCCTGTTTTTTGTCTGCTATAGAATGTTAGTTATATAGCAATGGACAAAAAATGCCAAATATGAGTACTGTTGCTAAGTGAATAGCATTTACATCCAAGAAGATAATGGACATAGCCGATAGTATGTTCATTAAAATTGGCTCCAATATGTCTTAAACCAGTCAGGTTGGCTGCTTTAGGGGGTTGTAGGGGTCGCTCGGACGTCATTTTGGGTGGTTTTGCCTGCTACTAAAATGGTAACAGTACTCATATTTGCCCTTTTTTGCCCACAGACCTTTGAGGGTGCGGCGAAAAGGGCTTGTTTTGATTGTTTGGGGCAGGCACGAGGCGCGGAAACGATGTCTGGAGCGACGGAGCGGCCTGGAATCCATCCGTAGAGGTCTTCATTGGCTGCGCCAGGAGTGTCCCTAACTGCCGGAGGGGGCGTCTGCCGTGGCAGACGCCCCCTCCGGATGTGGGAAGTTTGCGCTGCAGGTTACTTGTCGGTGCCCAGCTTGTGCGGCTTGAGAGCGAGCGCATTGACGAGCGCGTCGGTGGCAGACTTGACGGCCGCCGGCTGCGGATCGTTGACGTGATCCTCGGGATGCACGGGCAGGTCCTTCTTGACTGCATCGTGGATCAAGTTGAGGTACTCAGTCACGCCAGTGGTCGATAGGTGCGTGCCATCGCCATCGAACAGGTCGTTGCGGTTAGCACTGTATCCGTACCAATCGATAACGCGCACGTTCTTGTAGCGCGTAGCGGCGTTGGCGATGGCCTGGTTGGTAGA
>URIJ01000153.1 GCA_900547835.1 uncultured Collinsella sp. | reverse complement strand
TGTCCATATCTCCTCCTCGCTGGTCTATTGTCTATGCGGGCTTTGCCCACTCTGTATTCAGAATAAGGATACGCTGCCGTGCGGACACGAATGGGCCCGTGCTGCTTCGAGCTCACGGGGCCCATGGATATCGATTGGTTGTGTTCTGCTTTAGATAGGTGTCCGGTTTAATCCGCTCGATAGTGCGACCCGAGACTTTCAGTTCGCTTACGCATGGCTTTGACCATTTCCTGTGCTAGTTGAATCTGCGATTGCAGGCGGGCGAGGGCTGCGACTTCGCTGTCCTGGGCTTTCTGTGTGCTCAAGGTCGTTGCCTCCGTCTTCAAGCCCTCAAGCTCGTGTAGTGCCTCGGATAGGCCTGTTTCGGTCCTGTTGATCATGCAAAAGGTGCTCATCGTGTGCCTAAGGCTGTGTGTCAGGCGTTCGGCATCTGTTGTGGCAATGCCGTACTGGGGGAGGGTGATATCCGCCTTCAGGGCCGCCTCAGGCTCTTTCTGCGCTGTGAGGGCTGCCGATGCGCCCGCGATACGTCCGAATACGATGCCGTTGGCGCTTGACAAGCCACCAATGCGGTCGGCGCCGTGCATGCCGCCTGTCGCCTCGCCGCAAGCGTAGAGGCCCTCAACGCCCGTGTGCGCGGTCTTATCGATCTTGATGCCGCCGTTAGCGGCGTGGGCATACATCGCAACGCGCATCTCGTCAGTCGGGGCGATGCCGTGCTCGTCTTGCAGCCAGGTGGCAAAGGTCTGCACAAACTCTGGGACATCCTCGCGGGGGAAGTCGTAGTGGAGTGCCAGGCCTTCGACACCTGCCTGATCGATGACGAGATCGATAGCGCGGGAGGCCAAGCGTGACGTGAAGGGACCATATCCAGAGCGCTGCTCGAGCAGGTCGTTCAGCTTGTCGTCGGCAATATCTACCGGCTGGTCTACATGCACGTAGCGCCAGGTTTTCTCGTTGAAGACCAAGTTACGCCTGGGCTCGATGAAGCCGGGCATCATCTGCATGAACTCTATATTAGTAAGTGTTGCGCCGTGCGCCAGTGCGATGGCCTGCGAGGAGCTGAGCACATCAGCCGACGTAAGGCTGCGCTCGAACAGGCCGCCTGTGCCACCGGCTGCGATGATCGTGGCCTTGGCAGCAAAGGGCACGATTCGATTTTCGGTAAGGTCGTAGAGTACGGTTCCGGTTATTCTGCCGTTCGTGTCCTCAACAAGGTCGATAAGCTCATGGCGGGGGAGCAGACGAATGCCGAGCGACTCGATCCAGGTCGTCAGAGCGTCCTCAAGGGGCTTGCGGGTGAGGCCGCGCCACATGCGCGTCTTGTGGTCAAAGCAGGGGATAAATTGCTTTTGTTGAGCACTCTTGGCGCTTTGCGGACGCTGGAGCTCAACGCCCAGGTCTTGCTCGAGCCAGTCAATCGCTTGGGGAATGCCGTGGACGAACGTTTGGACGAGTTCGGGGTCGGTGACACCGCCGCCGACGGTCTGGATGGTGTCGATGAGGTCCTGCTCGTCGTCTTCGTTAACGGGTCCGATAAGCCCTAGGCCCCAGGTTCCAGGGAAGAAGCTCGATCCACTCATGGTCTTGCCGGCGCTTGCCACAGTGACGGTTGCACCCGTGCGTGCCGCTTCGATGGCGGCACAAAGGCCCGCAATGCCAGATCCAATTACCAGTACATCAGTCGATTCCATCGGATTCCTTTCTCGTCCGGCGCATTGTCGCACGGGTGATCGGCAATGGGGCCGCAAAGACCCGTCAAATCGGTAAAGGGCAAATATGGCAGGTGGGCGTCATGGACGCTCTGACGCTCCATCTCTTCACATCTCGTATTTCGCCCCAGCTGATATATCGGCATTAGATACCCTGCGCCAGCGCAAACAAAAAGAGCCGCTACCTCGAAAGGTAGCGGCTCCAAAGCTCAACTATATGAGCATCGCGCGGGCGCGATTAGGCCTTGAGGGCCTCCTCGACGGCGACAGCGCAGGCGACGGTGGCACCGACCATGGGGTTGTTGCCCATGCCGATGAGACCCATCATGTCGACGTGCGCAGGCACGGAGGAAGAACCGGCGAACTGGGCGTCGGAGTGCATACGGCCCATGGTGTCGGTCATGCCGTAAGAGGCAGGGCCGGCGCCCATGTTGTCCGGGTGCAGGGTACGGCCAGTGCCGCCACCAGAAGCGACGGAGAAGTACTTCTTGCCAGCCTCGAGGCGCTCCTTCTTGTAGGTGCCAGCGACGGGGTGCTGGAAGCGCGTGGGGTTGGTGGAGTTACCGGTGATCGAGATGTCGACGTTCTCGTGCCACATGATGGCAACGCCCTCGCGGACGTCGTCGGCGCCGTAGCAGTTGACGGCGGCGCGGGGACCATCGGAGTAGGGGATGGTCTCGACGACCTTGAGCTCGCCCGTGAAGTAGTCGAACTGGGTCTTCACGTAGGTGAAGCCGTTGATGCGGGCGATGATCTGAGCAGCGTCCTTGCCCAGACCGTTGAGGATGACGCGCAGCGGCTTCTTGCGAGCCTTGTTGGCGTTCAGAGCCAGGCCGATAGCACCCTCAGCGGCAGCGAAGGACTCGTGACCGGCCAGGAAGGCGAAGCACTCGGTTTCGTCGGAGAGCAGCATAGCGCCCAGGTTGCCGTGGCCCAGACCGACCTTGCGGTCCTCGGCGACGGAGCCGGGAACGGTGAAGGCCTGGATGCCCTCGCCGATGATGGCGGCAGCCTCAGAAGCGGACTTGGCGCCACGCTTGACAGCGAGAGCGCAACCGAGGGTGTAGGCCCACTCGGCGTTCTGGAAGGCGATGGACTGGGTGTTGTTGACGATCTCACGCGGGTTGAAGCCCTTGTCGGTGCAGATCTGCAGAGCTTCCTCGAGGGAGGCGATGCCGTTGTCGGCGAGGCACTTGTTGATCTTGTCAGCGCGGCGCTCGTAACCTTCGAACGTAACAGTCATAGTTATTTCCCTCCCTTTCTACTCGTGAACCGGGAACACGCTGGCGACGGAGTGAGTCTCCTCGTCGGTGCGCGGGTCGATGTACTTGGCAGCGTTCTCCCACTGACCATAGTGGCCCATAGCGCCAGCGATGGCCTCCTCGGGGGTCTTGCCGGCCTTGACGGCGTCGGTGAACTTGCCGAGGTTCAGGAACTCGAATGCGATGATCTCGTTCTTGTCGTTGAGAGCCATGCGGGTGACGTAGCCCTGAGCGAGCTCGAGGTAACGAGCGCCCTTGGCCTTGGTGCCGAACATGGTGCCGACCTGAGAGCGAAGGCCCTTGCCGAGGTCGTCGAGGGAGGCGCCCACGGGCAGGCCGCCCTCGGAGAACGCGGTCTGGCTGCGGCCGTAAACGATCTGCAGGAAGATCTCGCGCATAGCAACGTTGATGGCGTCGCAGACGAGGTCGGTGTTGAGGGCCTCGAGGATGGTCTTACCGGGAAGGATCTCGGAAGCCATGGCGGCAGAGTGGGTCATACCCGAGCAGCCGATGGTCTCAACGAGGGCCTCCTCGATGATGCCGTCCTTGACGTTCAGCGTGAGCTTGCAGGCGCCCTGCTGAGGTGCGCACCAACCCACACCGTGCGTAAGACCGGAGATGTCGGAAATCTCCTTAGCCTGGACCCACTTGCCCTCCTCGGGGATGGGTGCGGGGCCGTGGTATGCACCCTTGGCAACGGGGCACATGTTCTCCACTTCCTGTGAGTACTGCATGCCTCTCCTCTCTATCGTGTTGGCGTCCCGTCTGGGGGCCGTGGCTGGCGATTGCCGGGCGACCCTTCGAAAGGGACATGACATGCAGCCCCTATAATACCGCGAAATGCACGGAATATTCGGCGAACGGCTCAGTTTTCGTAGCGAGAAGTCCGGAAGTTTTAATTGAAACGGTTTAACTATATGTTCTGTGGTCGCGAATTTCCGTAGAGGGGGTTCGTCTTGGGCAAGCTTTTGGTCAGCTCTTGTAAGCGTTGCAGGGGTTGACCTGTTGCAACGGTGCCGTTCGCCGCCCGTTTACTGCCTTTGGCCGCGCGAGTGTATTGTTTTGCGTGAATGTTTTGATGGCACGCTTCAATCGTGCTGTATTGGATGGCAAGCAGATCCCGGCGAAGGGAGCGCCATGCAGCGCGTTTGGAGAACGGTTACCGGCTTTTACCATGTCTGTGCTCGCGGTGCGGGCAAGCAGCTCATCTTTGAGGGCGATGAAGACCGGTGGGAGTTTTTGGAGCTGATGCGCGAGTGCTGCCGCGAGGCGGGCGTGACGGTTATCGCCTGGTGCCTTATGGGCAATCACGTGCATCTGGTGCTTGCAGATTACGAGGACAGGATGAGCGCTGCGATGCACCGGCTGCTCTTGACGTACGCGCGGCGGTTCAATAAACACACGGGGCGCACGGGCCATCTGTTCCAGAACCGTTTTGACCGGCGCTCGCTCGATACCGACTGGCAGGTGATGGAGGCTATTCGCTCCGTACACGCCGATCCGCAGGAGGCGGGCATCAGCTTAATCGAGCGTTATCCCTGGAGCAGCTTTGCCGAGCATTTGCGCGCTTACGACGGTGACGCGGCCGATGTCGCGAGGGGATTTTCTGATCCTTCTTGCGTGCTTGAGCTTTTTGGTTCTGCCGAGGGCTTTATTGCCTATTCGCTTTCGACGCCCGACGGTAGCGAGCCGGCGCTGTGCGATATGAAAGAGACAGAGTGGGAACGCCACGCCTTTGCCGACAAGTTGGCGAAAAGCCTCGGGGCTCCGCTCCATGGGGTTAAAGACGCACCGCCTGCGCAGCGCGATACCGTTATTCTTGGATTGCACGATGCCGGTTTTACGGTGCGCCAGATTGAGCGGTATACCGGGATTGGCAAAAGTACCGTCTCTCGTATCGTGCGCGCTTATGCTCAGGTGGACGCGCAGGTCGAGGGATCGAAATAAAGGCAGAAAAGAAAATGGCCGAACCGCTCTTAGTCAAGCGATTCGGCCAACGAAATTCTTAAGATTTGGGATAAATACTACTGATTATTTTGCCCCTCGAGCATGCCGTCGAGGGTGCGCCAGGCGAGCTCGGCGCACTTGACGCGGGCGGGCATGTGCGAGATGTCCTGGAGCTGGGCGGCTTCGTCCAGGT
>URIJ01000152.1 GCA_900547835.1 uncultured Collinsella sp. | reverse complement strand
CGCATGCATCGCCGCGTTGAACTACAATGTGCTTCACCATATGTGCAGCACATAGGGTGCGCCAGGTTGGCGTACTCGTATCGAAAGGACCAGCCATGAGCTTCACTCGCAAGACACTCAAAATCCTTGCCCTGATTTATTTTGTTCTGGGCATCGCCAGTCTCGTCATAGGAATCGCCGGCATCGCGACCGGCAAGTTCGAGTCCACCTACGGATCGAACGCCATGCTCGCCGCGGCCGTGATTATCGCCAAGGGCCTCATCGATCTTGCCGCGGGCGTTGCGGGCATCAAGGGTGCCAACAAGCCTTCGCAGGTTGACGGCGCGTTTAAGCTCGGTATCGTTGCTGCAGTCGCCACGCTTGCCCAGGCGGTGCTCACGCTTCCCGCGTTTGGCGGCGACGCCATCAACTTTGGCGCCTTTGTCATCGTGGTGTACGACCTGTTCTTTGTTCAGCAGGCACACGCCGTTAAGGCCGAGAACAAGGACCGCCTGTAAGCGCTCGCTTCTCATAACCTCTGCAGCCAAGCAACTAAAAAGGGCCGATCGCGCATCTCCGCGGTCGGCCCTTTACGTTTGCCCAGACAAAACCTACCAAAATAAACCTGTCCCTTTTTGGTAGGTTGTTAGCTGTGGCGGTACTCGGCGATGATGAAGTCGATGTCGGTTTGAAGGGTGTCCAAGTTTGCCAGTCGCTCTTTGTCGGCAGGGCGTGTGCGATAGTAGTACGGCGTCATCTGGAACACCGCCTCGATGTCGGCCTGGGTCTGGAGCGTAATATTCGCAGATACCCGCTGCGTTCCGACCAACTCGAGCTCGGTAGTCTTCGGCAGTTTCTCGTCATTGAGATATGGCGTGTCGTAGAGCACCTCCTTGAGCCCAAAGAGATGACGGGCACCCGGCACCACGGTATAGAGTGAGCCCTCTGGCGCCAGTACGCGGGCAAACTCACGCTCGTTGAAGGGAGCAAAGAGCTCGGTCACCATATCGAAGGCGCCATCGGCCACGGGGATGTCCTTCATGTTGGCCACGAAGTAGGTCGCATCGCCGCGCTTGGCGGCCAGGCGCACCATTTCTTTGCCCAAATCAAACCCGTAAGCGTCCACGCCCTGCACCGCGCCCATGGCGCTGGTGTAGTAGCCCTCGCCACAGCAAATATCGAGCAGCGTCATGGGGCCGTTCGTAGACGCAGCACGCCCAGACACCCGCTCGCGCACCAGCTCGATCATTGCATCGCGCAACGGCGCATAGTAGCCGCGGTTCAGAAAGTCACGTCGGCTGCGCGCCTGCGACTTGGGATCGCCCATGGAATCGCCGCTCTTGGACGAGCGTAGGAGGTATAGATAGCCCTCGCGCGCACGGTCAAACCGGTGTCCGCCCGCGCATGCAGCACCGCGCTCATTGTCCACCAACGGCTCATGGCAAACGGGACACAACAACATGGCAACTCCTTAGCGCGAACAACACAACGCCCACCATTGTCGCACGCCTTCCCCGCCTAGTCATTGGGGACGTTCTTGAATGAGTAATCGTTTTAGAACGTCCCCAATGACTAGTCGATTAGGAGTATCATCGTCTGCGCAAATAAGCACGAAAGAGCATGTTAGAGATTGAGAGCGTATGGCTGATACCGCATCTAAGCACATTGACATGACCACCGGCTCGCTGTGGCGCAATATTCCCCTGTTCGCCTTCCCCGTGGCCGCCACGAGCATCTTGGAGCAGCTGTCGAACCTCATCGCCACGGTCATCATCGGTAACTTCTCGGGCGACCAGGGAACCCTCGCCATGGCGGCGGTCGGCTCCAATGTTCCGCTTACCAGTCTTATGCTCAACCTGTTTATTGGCATATCGCTTGGCTCCAACGTGGTCATCGCCAACGCTATCGGCCGCAACGATCAGAACATGGTCAAACGCGCCGTCCATACTTCGATTTTAATGGCGCTCGTGGGCTTTGTCGTCATTGCGCTGGGCGAGATCTTTGCCGAGCCCATGCTCGCCGCGCTCAACGTTCCCGCCGAAACCATGCCGCTCGCTTCGCTCTACCTACGCGTCTTTTTGCTTAGCATGCCCTCGATCTTGCTCTACAACTTTGAGGCCGCGATCTTCCGCTCCGTCGGCATCACCCGCATGCCGCTGCAGGCGCTTGCCGTGTCCACCGTCCTCAACATTGGCCTGGACCTCATCTTTGTCCCTGTACTCCACTGGGGCGTCGCGGGCGTCGCCATCGCCACCGCCATCGCTTACACCGTCAGCGCCGCTACGCTCTTTATCCGCCTGCTCAAGACCGACTCCGTCGTCCGCGTCACCCCGCGCGACCTGGCTATCGACCCCGTCGCCCTCAAGCGCATCGTCAAGATCGGCCTGCCCGCCGGCATCCAGAGCGCTGTCTTTGCCGTCGCCAACATCATCATCCAGTCCGCCATCAACAGCCTGGGCACCGAGGTCATGGCAGCATCGAGCGCCGCCATGAGCCTGGAGTACGTGTGCTACAACCTGCTCAACAGCTTTAGCCAGGCTTGCACCACCTTTGTGGGACAAAACCACGGTGCCCGCCAGATCGACCGCTGCACCAAGACGCTCAAGGTCTGCCTGGTTGAAGGCGGCATCGTTGCGCTCACCACCATCGTCATCATCGTCGGTCTGGGACGCGAGATCCTGGCGCTGTTCAACAGCGATCCCAACATCGTCTCGATCGGCTATATCCGCGTGTGCTCGATCTTCCCGGCGTACGCCTTTAGCATGTTCTACGAAAACATGTCAGGCTACCTGCGCGGCTTTGGTATCTCGCTCACGCCCGCCCTCATCACCATGATCTGCGTCTGCGGCATCCGCTTCTATTGGGTGTTCTGTGTGTTCCCGCACTTCCGCACCTTTGCGAACATCATGATGGTCTACCCCATCAGCCTGGGCACCACGGCGTTCTTTATGGTCGTGGCGGTACTACTTTGCCACCCGGCACGCACCTATCGCGCCACCCAAGCCAAAGCGACAGCCCGCTAAACACCGCACTCAAAGCCACGCCAGTCATTAATTGACAATATGCGAGCTCATATAGTCGATAAAGCGCCTCGTGGCGATGGGCATGGTATCCCAGCTGCGCCAGGCGGCCACCACGTCGCGCGAGGGGGCATGCACGATGGGCCGCACGCGAATATCGGCCCGCATGCCCTCCACAGTACGACGGTAGAGCATGCTCACGCCTAGACCCTCCTCCACCATCGCCATGATGGTGTAGTCGTCGGTCACCTCGCTCGTCACGTGCGGCGACAGGCCATGCGCCGCGAATGCATCGAGCACCAGACTCTGTTCGCCCTCATCCAGCAGCACAAACGGCTCGGACGCCAGGTCGGCGAGTGTCACCTTTTCCTTTGCCGTCAGCGGATGCGCGGCCGGCAACAATGCCACCAACTCGTCGTGATAGACCACGCGCTTCTCGAGCCCAGCGGTAAATCCGCGCGCCGTAAAACAAAAGTCAACCACGCCATCGTGCACCCACTGGGCGTTGCGCGTGTAATCGCCCTGCTTGAGGGTAAAGCGTACGCCCGGGTGCAGCGCCCCAAAGTCGCGGATCACGCGCGGCAACACGGTTCGACTCACGTTGGTAAACGTCGCAATGCGAATATCAGTCGACGAAAGCCCCAGCAGCTCCTGGCGCTTGCCCTCGAGCTCGGCCTCGGCGGTCACGATCTGGCGCAGGTACGGCAGATATTGCTTACCGTCGCGCGTAAGCGAAACGCCCTGCTTTCCGCGCTCGATAATCGTGGTGCCCAGCTCGCGCTCGAGTGCCTTGACGGCCTGGCTCACCGCGCTTTGCGTATAGCCCAGCTCATCGGCTGCACCCTTCAGGCTGCCGCGATCGACCACCATACAAACAATCTGATACCGCGATGCCATCGTGCCTCCACGTCGATGTAGCCGTAAAACGTTTTGCCAGCGCTTTTTCTAGTAGCATTAGTATTTCTTAATCATACTGAAGATACATTCGCTTTACTACATCCACATCTGGGAGCAGAATCCTTTTTGCGAAACCGTTCTGTAACAAAAGGAGTCCCATGGATCGCAAAAAAGCAATCGCGCTCTCATTTTCCGTTCCCGTCGCATGGGGCTTTTCGTACCCCCTCATGAAGATCGGCATGGACAGCATGAACGCCACGAGCATTGTTGCGCTGCGCTGCATCATCGCCTTTGTGGCCTGCCTGCTGCTCTTCCACAAGCACGCGGTGCGCATCAACCGTGACCTGATGGTCCGCGCCGCCATCATCGGCGCCATCATGGCAACCGAAATCACCTGCATGTGTCTGGGCTCCAGCCTCACCTCCGCCTCCACCGCCGGCTTTTTGCAGAGCCTGACGGTCGTGATCGTGCCGTTTGCCAACGCAGCCCTGCTGCGTCGCGCCCCCGAGCGCAAGGTGCTCGTCGGCACCGCCATCGTCACCTGCGGCATGCTGCTGCTCTCGGGCGCCGACTTTACCAGCCTGAATCCCGGCGCAATCATCATGCTGCTCTCCGCTTTTGTCTATGCCGGCCATATCATTGTGGCGAAGCGCTTTGTCGAAGATGTCAATCCGTTAGCTCTGGGCGTTTGGCAGCTGGGCTTCGGCGGTTTATTCTCGGGTATCGCCGCATTCACCTTTGGCGGCTTCACGCTTCCCGGCACGCCGGGCGAGATTGTGGTCGTCGTCGCGCTCGCACTCATCTGCTCTGCCTATGGCTTTATCACCCAGACGCTCGTGCAGCCCCACGTGCCCGCCGAGACCACCGGCTTCGCCTTCTCGCTCGAGCCGGTCTGCTCCGCCGTCTTTTCGTTCTTCCTGGTCGGCGAGGTCCTGAGCCCCATCGCCTTCTTTGGCGCCGCCCTCATCCTCACCGGGGTCATGGTGGCAACCGTCGAGCTTCCGCGCCTCCGCGCACATGGACAAGCTCGCATGGCAGGAGCGCCCGAGCACGTCTCGTAGACCCCACTCTTCATACAGCCGCGGCATAAAGGCAACCGGTGCGCCTTTACAATAGATACCGACAGAGCATCTGACGTAAAGGAGCCCCATGGACGCCGCGACCCGCGACCGCAACATAGCAACTTGGTTGGGCGATGCGCCGCAGCCGGTACGTGACAC
>URIJ01000151.1 GCA_900547835.1 uncultured Collinsella sp. | reverse complement strand
ACGCGCATAAAGAAAGCCTCCCATTTCTCATGTCCAAGAAATGGGAGGCAGTTCACAGACGGAGCCGGGGCTTTTTGCGTTTGCCCAGATAAAACCTGCCAAAATAAACCTGTCCCTTTTTGGCGGGTTAGCGGAGCTTGCTGGTTTCGAAGTACTCGGGGAACTGGTCAAGGACCTCGGTTTGGTTGCGGAACATCATGTGCAGGTGCTTACTCACCAAAAAGCTCGCCTCGATGGGGTCGCGACCGGCGATAGCGCGGCGGATCTTCTTGTGCTCGTTCACGATGTCCTGATTGTCCAGAACCTGCGTGGCGGCGCGCAGCCAGCGGAAGCGCTCCAGGTCGGCATTGGTCTCTTCGAGCCACGACCACACGGTGCTGCGGCACGCGATGCTAAAGATCATGCGGTGCATGAGGTTGTCGCTTAAAAAGAATCCGATGCGGTCCTCTTCGGCCATGGCCTTTTCCTGCAGCGCGATGGCCCGATCGAGTTGCTCGATGCCTGCCGAGGTGGCGCGAGCGCAGCACTCCACAATCACCTGCTTTTCCAGGTGCTCGCGAATGTAGCAGGCGCTCTCGGCAAGAGTGAGGTTGATGGGCGAGACATAGGTGCCGCTTTGGGGCACGGTGCGCACCAGGCCCTCTTGCGCCAGACGCACCAGTGCCTCGCGAACAGGGGTGCGTCCCATATCCAAGTCGTCGCAAAGCTGCTTGACGCCCAGTTTTTCGCCCGGTTTGTAGTCCAGGTAGACGATTTTGCGTCGAATGGTGTGGTAGGACTGGTCCTGTAGGCTCATTTCCTGCTCGCCGACGTGCATCGATTCTTCCATAGCGCCTCGCAACTGTTCTATCACACTCATATGTCAGTTGTTAATTATGCCGCGAATCAGCTCTCCGCGGTGGGTAATTCGGCTGTTGCCTGAGAACCATTGCGGCATCTTAGTCTGTGTTTACGTAAGGCTGTGCTCAATGTTGCCGTATCATAAGCCGTCGCAAACGTGAAATAGAAAGAAGGAATCCCATATGCAACTGGCGAATATCGTACGCGAGCGCTGGAAGGGCGTCTTGTTCTGCCTGATCGTCGCCATTCCCGCAACGGTGCTCGGCAAACAGGTTGAGGTGGTCGGCGGGCCGGTGTTTGCCATCCTCTTTGGCATGGTCCTGGCGCTCGTCTTTCCCAAGAATCGTCGCGAACAGCTCGCCGCCGGCGTCACCTATACGTCCAAAAAAGTCTTGCAGTACGCGGTTATCCTGCTTGGCTTTGGCATGAACCTCTCCCAGATTCTGTCCAAGGGCGCCCAGTCGCTGCCGATTATCGTGGCGACGATCTCGACCTCGCTTGTCATCGCCTTCGTGCTCTGCCTCGTTATGAACGTGCCGGGCAAGATCGCGACGCTTGTGGGCGTGGGTTCGTCGATTTGCGGCGGTTCTGCCATCGCTGCGACCGCGCCCGTCATCGATGCCGACGATCGCGAGATTGCCCAGGCTATTTCGGTCATCTTCCTGTTTAACGTTATCGCGGCGCTCGTGTTTCCGACGCTCGGCGGCATGCTCGGGCTGACCAACGAGGGCTTTGGCCTGTTTGCCGGCACCGCCATCAACGACACCTCGTCCGTAACGGCTGCGGCGAGCGCTTGGGACAGTATGCATCCCGGTGCCAATGTGCTCGAGAGCGCCACGGTGGTCAAGCTCACCAGGACGCTGGCCATTATTCCCATCACGTTGGTCCTCGCATGCTGGCAGATGCATCTGGCGCGTAAGGCCGGCGGCGACGCCAAAAGCACGTTTTCGCTTAAACGCGCGTTTCCCATGTTCGTGCTGTTCTTTGTGCTGGCAAGCGTAATCACCACGGTGCTTCAGCTTCCCGCGTCCTTTACGGCGCCCATCAAGGAGCTTTCGAAGTTCTTTATCGTGATGGCCATGGCGGCTATTGGCTTTAATACCGATATCGTCGAGCTGGTCAAAAAGGGCGGCAAGCCCATCGCGCTGGGCTTTTGCTGCTGGATTGGCATTGCGTGCATGAGCTTGGGAATGCAGCACGTGCTGGGAATCTGGTAGAGAAGAAGCTTATTTGCGTGCTAGTTGCTGGTGGGCGCATTCTCACGGTGGAGCGATAGGAGCTCTTGCGGGTATGGCTTGTCCGCAGGTTGATAGGTCCCGAAGAGCTCTTATCGCCCCGCCAGGATGGCGATGCGGGGCAATTCATATATTCGCAAGAAGGTGCCGCAGACCCTATAGTGTTTGGTGAACATTATCGTTCAATTTTGAAACACTTGAGATGCTAAGCCACAGATAAGGGCTGCGGCTGGAGACGGGGCGAACCATGGACAGCGATGCCAAGCTGCAGATTCTGATCGAGGCATTGTCCGCAGCCGGAGCATCGGCGCTGGCAATCGACGAGCGCGGTGGCGTTGTAATCTCGACTATGAGTGACGCTGCGCTTGAGCAGGATGTCGCCGCTTTTGTTTCCGAGCGTCTCGCTCGCGTGGGCGATGGGGCGCGCCTGGTGATGGGATACGAGGGCATGCGGTTGAGCTTGACGGTGCGTCCGACGGCCAAGGAACACGGGGCGCTTTGGGTGGTCGTGGCGCATGAGGTGCGCGCCGCCGCGGCGCATGCGGGCATCGAGTGGCTCAATGCCGACGAAGTCGAGGCTCGCTACGAGTCGAGTACGTACGGCATCGTCGAAGACGCGGCGGCGGTCGCTGCCCCCGTACGGGAGAGCTATGCGCGCGGGGTGCCCCTTATGCTCGAGGGCGAGCTGGGCGCGGGGCAGGATCAGATTGCAAAACGTTTGTACCTGGATGGACCCTATGCCGATCAGCCCTTTGTGTCCGTTGCGCTCGATGAGCTTACGGATCGCGGCTGGCGCCATCTGCTCAAAAGTTCCGAATCGCCGCTATTCCAAACGGGGCTGACACTTTGCATGGGCGGCTGGCATGCCGTTGGTCCCCAGCGCCTGCGTGAGCTCGTGTCCGCAATGATCGACACGGCGCTCGCAACTCGTTGCCATGTGGTGTTGACGGCAAACGATATGCCGGGCGGCGGCGAAAGCGATCAGGCTGCTTTTGTAACCGAGCGTCTGGCCTGTGCCGTGAGTGTGGCGCCGGCGATTGCCGAGCAGGGCGGCGCGTCGGAAAAGGTTGCACGCTATCTGGAGTATCTGGCAGATATGTTTGAGACAGCAACACCTGCCTTGTCGTCCGCGGCGGCAAAGACACTCGATGCCTATCGATGGCCCCGTAACTATCTACAGTTGCGCGAGGTTTCGGAACGACTTTATATATTAGTGGGGACGGGCACGGCCGAGCGGGCGGTGGCGGAGGAGGTACTCGCCCAGGAGGACGTTATCAAGACCGCGACCTTTGGTGCCCCGACGCTCGAAAGCGATCTGTATATCTTGCGCCCGCTGGCCGATATCGAGCGCGATATCGCGCGGCTGGTCGTAGGCCACCTCCACGGCAACAGGACCCGCGCTGCCGAAGTGCTAGGCATAAGCCGTACGACCCTGTGGCGCCTGCTGAAGGACGACGACCGTTAAGCGAGGTGCCCGTGACCGCGTGCGGCACGTGTGCTACAGTCCAAAGCAGCATTGTTTCGATTCTGTTACGGCGTGCGGGGGCGTATGGCGGAGACTTCAAAAACAAATCGGGCTCGAAAGCCCGCGGCGCCGGTCAACCGTCGCACGGCTTCGCGGACGTGGGGCAAAAGCGCCTCGGGGTTCGACGGCTCGTTCAGGCGCACAAAATATGGCTATCCTTCGACAAGCGCCCGCTTGGCCATGCAGGCCGAATCGTCGCTGTGGGGCCGTAAGCGCGTGGTGGGGTCAAAGCTCAAGCACGATGGAACGCTCGGCTACATTAGCCGTGGCGCTGCTCGCCGCAGCGGCCTCAATCCCGCAGGCTGGCATCGCTATGTTCCGATCGCGGTCGTTGTTGCGGTGATTGTTATCGCGCTCGCGGCGCTTGGTTACGCCGGCGGCGGGGCCAATCTGGACGCAATGTTTAAGCCGCCCGAGCTCGCGCATGCAGGCACTGAAGTTGTCGAGGGCGTTCAGACCCAGACGGGCGTCGCGCCCCAGCGCGGTATCGTTGCGGCGGCCTCCACCATTGCCGATGCGCAAAAGGACGAGGACGAACAAGACGACGGCGCCGAAACGACTCACACGAACGAAACGACGACAACTCCATCGGCAAGATAAGTTGCGAGTAGGACAGCAAATTTGAAACGTGGCCTTTTAGCTGGCCAAATGTCGAATGCCAACAGTGGTGCACCCGATGTCAATCACCAGCAGCGAGCGGGCCGCATTTGCGCCAAGGTGACGCGAAATGAGAGGGCGCTGACCTTCTGGTCGCGCCCTCGAAATTGAACGTCAGATTGGCGTGAATGCGGCCCGCGCAGCGTCAGCGGCCCCGCCGTTCGTTAGAACGGCGGAACTGTCTACCTAACGTACACCATGTTGTCGCGGCGCGGTTTTGCCTCGGGAAGCGCACCCTCGGCATGGCCCAGAATGCAGTTGCCGACGCCGCGCAGACTTCCGTCGGCGGGCAGACCCCAGTTGGCCAGCAGCTCCAGGCCCTCGGGCGAGTCGAAGACCTCGTGCGCGCGGTGGATCCAGCACGAATCGACACCCAGCGCATAGGCAGCGTTGAGCAGGTTGCCCATGGCAAGCGAGCCGTCTTCCAGATGCGTGGGTACGCTGCGGTCGACGAGCACTACCACAACGGTCTTGGCCCCGTAGAAGGGATCGCCATCGCTGCCCATAACCTGGGCATTAAGCTGCGAGAGGCGCTCGACGGTCGCGGGGTCGGTAACGGCGACAAACGTCACCGGCTGGCGCCCCATGCCGCTGGGCGCGTACTGGCCTGCCTCGATAATGCGTGCGAGTTTTTCGGCTTCGACGGGGCGATCACTATAGTTACGGCAGCTACGGCGATGGATGAGCGTTTCGATGGTCTCCATGGGTTCTCCTAGCGATGACGTTGCAGATGCTCCGTTCTTACCCGTCGTGCCGTAGCCGTAATCGCGCAAAGGGACCCAAACAGCAATAGCCACCAATCGGAAAAGTCGGCTTGCATAAAACTGCAGCCAGAATGTGATAAACCAGTGGGATGGTTAAACGTTTTATCCCGTCTACCCTGCGGTTTTTTACCACTTGCCTA
>URIJ01000150.1 GCA_900547835.1 uncultured Collinsella sp. | reverse complement strand
CGCTGTGGACATCATCCTATCCAATTCGAGCGACAAGCCCATCTACGAGCAGATAGCCTCGCAAGTCAAAGCTCAGATCCTATCGGGCGCACTCGCTGCGGGAGCCAAACTCCCCAGTATCCGTGCGCTTGCCAGCGACCTGAGTGTGAGCGTTATCACCACCAAGCGCGCCTACGCCGACTTGGAGCAGCTCGGGTTTATCTGCACCGTGCAGGGCAAGGGGTGCTTTGTCGCTGAGGGCAACCAAGAACTCTTACGCGAAAGCCAGCTCTGCCATATCGAAGAGCTACTTGCAAAAGCGGCGAGCCAAGCCGAAACCCTGGGCGTCACACGCGACAAGCTGCACGAAATGCTTGACCTGGTAGCTCCCGAAACCATGCAGTAGCCATCTGCAAGAAAGGCTATACCATGCAAAACTTGTTAGAACTCAAAGGTGTCTCACGCCGCGTGAGCGAACGTTTTTCGCTGCGTGATGTCACGCTCGCCGTGGAGCCCGGCCAGATCGTTGGCTTTGTGGGCGCTAACGGTGCCGGCAAGACAACGACCATTCGCGCCGCGCTCGGGCTTATCAAGCTCGATGCCGGCGAGGTGCGCCTGTTTGGGCAGCGCTGTGGCACCGACGCGCCCGATGAGACACAGCGCTGCCTGCGCTCCCGCGTCGGTCTCGTCCTGGACACATGCCCCTTCCCTTCAACGCTCAAGGTGGGCCAAATCGAGGCACTCGTAGGCCAGGCGTACCCCACGTGGGACCGCAAAGCGTTCGCCGGATTCATCGACCGATTTGGCCTCGATCCCAAGACAAAGGTCAAGGACCTCTCCCGCGGCATGGGCATGAAGCTGCAGCTCGCCTGTGCGCTCAGCCACAATGCCAAGCTGCTCGTTTTGGACGAAGCCACCGCGGGCCTCGATCCCATGGCGCGCGAGGAACTGCTCGACGAGTTGCTTGCCTTTGTCGCCGACGGCCAGCACAGCGTGCTGCTCTCGAGCCACATTACATCCGACCTCGATCGCACTGCCGACCGCGTCATCTGCATCGATAACGGCTCGATTGTGTTTGACCTGCCGCGCGAGGACATTACCGACCGCGCCGGCATCGCCCACTGTACCCAAGCACAGGCCGCCGAGCTTATGGCTTGCGTCGAAGGCGCCCGTGCCGTCCACCACGCCTATAGCGTGGACGTGCTCGTGCCCAACCGTCGCGAAACGCTCGAGGCCTTTCCCGAGATTCCCTGCGATCGGGCAACCATTGATGACTATCTGCGCCTCATGCTGAAAGGGGCTTCGAAATGAAACGCGCCTTTATGTCCGAGCTCGCCATCGTTCGCACGCTCATCCCGAGCATCGCGGGCGTCGGCCTGTTCATCTTCGTCGTGCTAACCCTTGCCAACGCGTCGGATGGCGATTCCGGCATGAGCGCCGGCGCCTGCGCGGTCAGCGCCATGTCGCCCATCATGGTCATGAGCTCGCTGGCCGGCTTCGACAATCAAAACGGATGGGAGCGCTATCGGGCAACGCTGCCTCTCACGCGCAAAGACATTATTTGCGCACGCTACCTGTGCATCGCTGTCTTCTCGGCCATCATGGCCTGCGCCGCCGTGCTTTTGAACATCATCGCCCTTCCGTTCTTCAACAGCGCGGGCGTGGCCTCGACAGGACAAACCATCTTTGAGATCGCAATTGCCTCGGCAGCATCGATGCTCATCTCCCTCATGATGGTGTTTTTGGCACAGCCGCTGTTCTTTCGATTTGGACACATGGAGGCGCTGCGCCTTTCCGTCGGCCTGTTTGCCCTGCTCGGGTGCCTTGCCATGGCAGCGCTGAGCTCCTCCAACCCCATCAGCAACTGGCTCATGTCGATTGCCGGAGCGAATCCCGATCCTGCCGTTCTGGGCTGTCTGTGCGCAGGAATTGCCGTGCTGGCCCTCGCGCTATGCGCAATCAGCTGCACCGTCAGCACCAAGGTTTATCGAGTACACGACCTGTAGGCACGCGAGTCTCAATCCACGAAGGACGCGATCGCCCCCGCCGCAAATCCGTGACAAATGGCATATCCCCGGCACGCGCTATCGTGCTACTTGCGCAGCGGCTTGGGCAGCGGAATGCCTGCCGCGATGACGGCGGCGATGATCATGCAGACAATGCCCTTGAGCGGGAAGCACATGAGCAGCAGGCCCACGACCATGACGGGCTGACGCATGACGGCACCCATCGTCGAGGCGGTACAGACGGCGACGCAAAAGACCGGATCGGCGCCCGTAAGGACGGCAAGGCCGTAGCCCAGGCTCACGCCCGAGAAGATAACGGGGAAGAAGTGACCGCCGCGCCAGCCCAGGTTGATGAGGGCGGGCGTCAGCATGGCCTTGATAAGACCAGTTGCAATGAGCACACCGGCGGGAATGGTCATATAGGTCTCCATGAGCACGTCGGCCTGCGTCTCGCCAGCAAACATGGTGTAGGGCAGGACCGTGCCGCAGATAGCGAGCGCCAAACCGGCCAGCATGGCCTTGACGACAGGGCGCTCCCCTATGGCGTGGGCCAACGCCTCGCTCGCGTGCTCCGAGACAAAGTACAGCCAGCCACAGGCCGTGCCGACGAGCGCCAGGGGAATAAGCCAAGCAAGCTCGAGGTTGCCCACCTGCGCGGCCTCGAACCTCGGCATACCCATGCCGCCGCCCACAAGCTGGCCAAGCAGCAGGTAGGTGCCCAAACCGCCAGCGATCGCGATACCGTAGACCACGGTCTTTTGCGCCTTGGGAAGCTTGATGGTGATCTCGTCAGACGCGGACTCATCGTCATTGGCACCCTGACCGTCAGCACTTCCGGCGAGCGGCGCCACAAAGCCAAACACGGGCGCGGTAAAGAGCGCCGTCAGGGCAGCCTGGGTACCCAGCAGCGTGAGCTCCCTAAACTCGGCGCCAAAGCGACGCATACGGTCGCCGACCCAGCTGCACAGACCCGCGATAACGCCGGTCAGGCCGGCCTCCGGTCCAATACTTCCGCCAAACAGCAACGGCAGCAGCGCCGCAATCGACAGCTTGCCCAGATTGTCGTACGGGTAGCGACCGTCTTGCTTGACCTTGGTCATGACCTGGTTGAGGTCGTCGGTCTTGGCGCCCGTCATCTTTTCGTACAGGCCAATCAGCAGACCGCCCAGCATGCAGACGAAAAACGGGTACGGCAAAAAGCCAAACGGGCCGTTCGCGAGCTCGGGCGAAGCGACGCCCAGCGCGTGCGGAATCTCGGTCCACAGATAGTCGATACCGTGCTCCATCGCAAAAAAGAACAGCCAGACCGCGGCACCTGCGAACGCACCGGTCACGGCAACGCTAACTAAAAACAGCGCGCGGTTTGTGGGTTTGGCAAGGTTATCCATCGGGTCCTCCCGCGGTCAAAGTCGACATAGTTATGTTTTATTGTAGAGCGAGCGTTGCCCGAACGAGCTAACCGTCTGCGCCGCAAACGGCACCATTGGGAGCCATAGTGGGACAGGCTCAAGACTTATCCGTTGATAATCGAGGCAATCTCGCGCAAATCGTCGGCAAAGTAAATGCCTTGCTGGCGCTGCGGGCTCGATAAACCCTTATCGATCATGTGCCCGAGCAGCGCCTTGAGGTCGTTGTAGTAACCGTCCAGGTTATACAGGATGCACGGAGCACTCAGGTGCCCCAACGACACCGCGGACATGACCTCGGCAATCTCCTCGAGCGTGCCCGTCCCACCGGGAAAGGCGATGAACGCATCGCCGAGCTCAATCATCTTGGCCTTGCGCTCCGCCATATCGCTCGTCACGATGAGGTCGTCGATGCCGTCATGTTGAAACTCGGCCTCGATAAAAAAGCTCGGCTCCACACCCGTCACGTGTCCGCCAGCATCGAGCACGCTATCGGCGAGCGCGCCCATCAGGCCCGATTTGGACCCGCCGTATACCAGCGCGTGTCCATTGGCGCCAATCCAGTTGCCCAGCTCCTGCACCGCGGGCAGAAACGCCGGGTCATTGCCAGTGTTGGCACCCAGGTACACGGTGATGTTCATATTTGTCTCCCTGTTGTGGCGCACGACGCTCGTCTTAGCGCTGGCGTCGACGATACTCGCGCACGCGGCGCGACAGGTCGGCGAGCTCGTCACGATCGAGCTCTTCCAAATGCTCCAGATCGTCCATAAAGCGCGCCATGGTGTCCTTTTGGCGCATCTTGATGAGCGTATTGCAGTAGTTCACCGCCACGCCCGTGAGCATGGCGATGTAGAAGATGCTGATGACGCTCAAAACGACAGTGATAGCGCGGGCAACCGGCGTCTCGGCCGGGATATCGCCAAAGCCGATGGTCGATACGGTTTCAAAGCTAAACCAGAGGCCGTCGCCAAACGTAAGGGTCGTGGGCTCGGACAGCCAGACGGCCGTCGAGCACAGCAGATAGAAGACGAGAAACAGGCCCGTGATGCGCGCAAAGCCAGCCTGGCGCAAAACATCGGC
This sequence comes from uncultured Collinsella sp., assembly GCA_900547835.1. Taxonomy (GTDB): domain Bacteria; phylum Actinomycetota; class Coriobacteriia; order Coriobacteriales; family Coriobacteriaceae; genus Collinsella. Next base: position 771 of record URIJ01000150.1, on the reverse strand, counting down.
AAGCGTCCTCAACTTGTTCATCGCGACCCCTTTTCCCAGACGCCCAATCACATTCGCTCGGTATTGTCCCACAACCGGCAGTTGGGGACGTTCCTTTTGTGCCGGCAGAAAGGGACTGTCCCCAAGTGCCGGGCGGGACCGTTTAGCGGCTCAGCTGCCGACTAAGCATGCTGAGCTGGTATCCTTATGCGAAACTGTCTCAACTCGATAGGATTTCATGTGAAACCTTCCGCCGTCCTTCGCTTAGCTCTACGCCGCACCCTGGCTGTCGCGCTTGCCGCACTCACCGTGCTGAGCGCCGTCATGCCTGCCCCCGCCTTTGCCGCCGACTCCGACCAGCAGGTCAAGACGGTCCGCGTTGGCTGGCTCGTCAACAACAAAGGCTTCCAGGAAGGCACGCCGGGCGAGCGCCTCTCGGGATGGGGCTACGAGTACCTCCAGACCCTCTCGTATTACACAAAGGGCTGGCAATACGAATACGTTAGCGGCACCTTCTCCGAGCTTATGGACATGCTCGAGGCAGGCGAAATCGACCTCATGCCCAACATCTCGTATTCGGCAGAACGCGAGCAGAAGCTGCTCTTTTCCTCAAATCCCGAGGGCACCGAGCGCTACTATATCTACGCCAGGCCCGACCGCGACGATCTGGCCAAGGGTGACCCTCAGGCGCTCCAAGGCCTCACCATCGGCTGCAACTCTGGCGTTATGCAAACTATCGTCGGCCAGCAGTGGCTCGCCAACGAAGACGTTACCTGCACCTATAAAGAAATC
>URIJ01000149.1 GCA_900547835.1 uncultured Collinsella sp. | reverse complement strand
TAGTATGCCCACTGCTGCTCGAGGCTGGGGTAGAGGTGGTAGAAGCCGTCGAAAAGGCTCTTGAAGCCAAAGGCTTGCTGCCAGTCCGTCATTCCGGCGCGCGCCATGCCTGCGCGGTTGTAATGGTTGAACCCGGCGGCGCTTGACATGCCCGAGCCGATGCCGACGATGATGGCGTCGGCATCGTCGATAAGGCTTCGAAGCCTATACGCTTCCCTCTCTAGAGACGGCATTGGGCAATCTCCTCGAAAGCCGGGGCCATATCGCCGTCAACGAGAATCGTCTCGCGCGATGCATCGGGCGCCATAGCCTGGCTGTAGTTGAACACGATGTAGGTGGCGTGCTCGCAGACGTTCGCGATCTGGGCGAGCATGTGCTTTATGATGCCGTTGCGCAGTCCCACGCCAAGTTCGAGGATGGCGACCCTGCCGTTGCGATGGGCTTGCACAAGGCGCTCGAGCTCCTCGAGCTGGGCCGTGGCGAGGGCGTCTGGATGGGCGAGACGCCGCTCGTCGATCGACGTGCGTATGCCCCCCTCCGTCTCGAGCACGCGGTTCTCGTCGAACCCGGCGCGCGCGAAGTGCCCGTCGATGTTGCATGTGACCACGAAGGTGTCGGCGTGCTCCGTAAGACGCCGCAGCCCGTTCATGAGCGAGCCGGGCTCATATTCGAGATACTCCTTTTGATGGAACCGCTCGGCCCATCGGCGTCGCACGCTGGCATCCGGGGAAGCGAGCCCCTGCAGTATGCAGCCGATGCCGTCTGCCTGGGCGAGGTCCCCGTACGCCTCTTGGAAATGAGCATCGGCGCAGAAAAGGTTGAGCCCCTCCGCCATGTCGAGTCCGTTGCTAGCGCCGATGATGACAAGATCCGCTTCGGCTAGCGCCCTGCCTATGCGAACTGCTTTCGCCGTCTCCATGCGCTACCTCCCCAGCGTCTTGCGCACGTCGGCAAGCACGTCGGCGATGTCGGCGCGAACGGCGAGCCCCCGATCCTCGATCGCGCGGGGGAGAAACTGCGTCTTGTTGTTTACGGCGATGTAGCTGGCCTGCGGTAACTGCGCCGTGAGGGCCCAGAACGGCTCCTGGATAAACGCGGGCGTCATGCGGCCCACACCCAGCTCGAGGAAGAGGATCCTCTGCCGTGCGTGCGCGTCGAGCCATTCGGACACCTTGCGGTACTGCTCCTCGTAGAGTTCGCCCTGCAGGAAGTTGCCGTAGCCGCGAACCCAGGGGAACGCCTCTGCCCCGCAGTGCGGGCAGCGCGGCACGAGCTCTGTCGGAACCTCAAGGCCGTCTCCCATGGCCTCTACCATGTTGGAGACCGGCTCGACCGCATCCCACACCGCGTCGGTGCAACAGCGGGAGCACTGAAAGAAGCGGTGGTCGCCTTGGATCTCTGCCACTTTCTCCCAGGGATAGAGCTTCACAAACTGCGTGTCCTGGTTGGTGGTGAGCACGAAGAAATCCTTCTCGGCGAGAATGGCGTCGAGGTCCCTGTAGGGCTTGCGCAGCGGGGCGTTGAGCGTGGTGTCGAGGAAGGTGGCGAGGTATCCCCAGCGCGCCTCGGCGGTGGGCCAGCGGTAGAACGACCCCTCGAAAGCGCCCTTGAAACCGTAGCGCTCGGCGAATTTGCCGAAATGCTTGCGATAGGTCGCGTTGTCCTCGTAGTAGAAGTCGCCGCCGCCCGCCGCGGAGAGCCCGGAGGCCCCGCCCACCAGCACGCAATCGGCTTCTTCGATCATACGGGCGAAGTCCTCGATTTGCTGGTCGTAGGGCTCGGGCTCGCGGTCACTCAGCTCATAGGGCGTGCTGCCGCTGCGGTAGGCGGCATGAAGGGAAAACGATCGGTTGGTGAGCTCGATAACGAGCTGCTCGTACAGGGTCACTGGATACCTTCTTTCAGCTATTATAAACAGGTGTCTATAAAAAGTATCCATGTCGATTTGCTTAAGAGCAATGAACAGCTTCGGCCTGCTGTCGATAAACGAGCGTTTGCCGGGCATTGTCGAGCGTTGCAATTGGAGGGGTAATGGAAGCGGGGAAGATCGATCGTCGCCGACGCTATACACTCTCGGTCATACGGGAGGCGTTCTTCGCGCTGCTGGCCGAGGTCGGCTTCGCGAAGATGACGGTAGCGGATATTTGCCGCCGCGCCGATATCAACCGTGGCACGTTCTATCTGCACTACGAGGACAAGTTCGCCCTGCTCGACGCGCTTATCGACGAGGCCTTGGCGGCGGTGCCGCCGCTCGAGGGAACGGAGGCGGGTGCCCTCTGCCAGCGTCCGCCGGCAAACGATGACTATTATCTGCTCTACTCGGATGACGACGCGTACGCCCGGGTGGCACAGCGCGTCGTCGAGCGCGGCGCCGAGCAGATGGTTCCCTCGATCATGGAGGAGACTGGGCTTTCGCGCGAGGACGCCTATCTGCTCTTCGTCCACAACGTCCAGGGAAATCTCGCGGTCAACCGCCTGCTCGGTTGGAGGCGAGGGCCCGAGTTTGCTCACGCTCAGGAGCTGCTCAGCGCCTATTCCGAAGGGGGCATGCGGGCGGTATCGGCTCGTCACGATCCTCGTAGCTCGTCTTGACCGCATGTCATTTCAGGTAGGTGGCGTTGCTATGGGCCCTCTTTGATTTTCGACGTTGTATAAGGCAATCGCAATCGTCTTGAGCTTCTTTAGGGAACTTGAACAAGAGATATGGCCTGCTGGCGATTGATTAACACCATTCGTTTTGGTTACAAGAAAGCATGCTGCGCGCCTGCAGCATGAGGGAGAGGGAATCCTATGAATATCGTTGTATTGAGCGGCAGCCCGCGTAAGGGCGCTAATACCGATACCATGGTCGAGGCGTTTGCCGAGACCGCGCGTGAGGGCGGCCATACGGTCGAGGTCATCCGCGTTGCCAGCAAGAAGATCGCCGGCTGCTTGGGATGCCAGTACTGCTTCGCCCATGAGGGCGTCTGCGTGCAGAAGGATGACATGGCCAACGTGATTGAGTCGCTGAAAGACACCGACATGGTTGTCTTCGCTTCGCCTATCTACTGGTTTGATATCACTGCGCAGGAAAAGACCGCCATCGACCGCCTGTACGCCTTCGGTGCCACGGGATTCCCGTTCACCAAGACGGCCCTTTTACTCGATAGCCACAGCGAGGGTGTCTATGATGCGGCGATCGCTATGTACAAGTCAACCTGCGCGTACTGCAAGTGGGAGGACCAGGGCATTGTCACCATCAGCGGTATGACCGAGCGCGACAGCATGGCCTCCTCTCCTAAGCTGGAAGAGGTGCGAGAGCTCGCTCGTACACTTGCTTAAGGGCAAGAAGAACGCATGGCGATCAGCGCTAGAGGAATTGCTTGCTGTTCTTATCAAGAGGACTACTGATTGCCATGCGTTGATGCCCTGCGGGCTATATCGGCGTGCTAAACCGTCTTCTCGCTTAAGAACTCCTTGAGCGCTGGAACGTTAAAGCTGACGAGGACGCGCCCACGCTCCTCGATGACGCCGTCCTCGAGGAGGCGGCGTTTGTACTGGCTTGCGTAGTTGCTGGCGACGCCCATGCGCATGGCTATCTCCGAAACCCTACTGGGACCAGAATCGAGCAGAAGACTAGGAGTGAAAATCGGGAGTTCTATTCCCGATTTTGACCGGTTTGGGTTTGTGCGAGATAATGAACTCCGAACAGGAGGCGATTCTATGTACATCGAGCGCGAAATTGAACAGACGATAGATTCGATGCTGGGACAGGGAAAAGTTGTCCTGGTGACCGGGGCGCGCCAAGTTGGGAAGACGACGGTTCTCAAGCAACATCTGGGCGACCGATTCGACTATGTTTCGATGGAGAACCCGCGGGATTATCTCCTTGCAAAAGAGGATGCCGCCCTGTTTTTCGAGTCTCATGATTTGCCGATCATCATCGACGAGATTCAACGCGTACCCGAGCTGTTTTCTCCTGTGAAGTGGATTGTCGATCAATCTGAAGAAAAAGGTCGAATCGTCCTCACGGGATCTCAGACATATCACCTCATGAAAGGGGTGAGCGAATCTTTGGCGGGGAGGATCAGAATTCTGGAGATGCCCTCCCTAAGCTTGCGAGAGCTCGTTGGCGGTTCCCAGAGCCCTCGTCCGTATATCCCCAAAAAGATTTCCTTGGCCTCTAAGATGTCTTCGGGAAATATTTGGAACATCATCCATAGGGGTTCGATGCCCGAACTACAAGACCCAAATGTCGATTGGGACTCCTATTATTCCGACTACGTTGCCGCATATCTCGAACGCGATGTTCGCGATCTTGTAAACGTGAAGGATGAAGCGAAGTTCTACAGCTTTATGGTCGCGTGCGCAGCGAGAACGGGGCAACTGTTGAATGCCACCGATATTGGAAACACCGTTGACGTCGACCGTAAGACGGTAAAGGCTTGGCTCTCGGTTTTGCAGGCGTCGAACATCGTTCGGATTGTCGAGCCCTTTTGGCCTAATGTCGATAAGCGTCTGACCAAGACCCCAAAGATTTTCTTCATGGACACGGGCCTTGTTTGTCATCTTACGAGATGGATAACACCGGAGCAATTGCGCAACGGGGCCGCGGCGGGGCATATATTTGAGACGTTCGTTGTCTCGGAAATTTTGAAGAGCTTTATGAACGCGGGGAAGAGCCTTCGTGATGTATGGTTCTACCGGGATCAAAAGAAGCGCGAAATCGATTTGCTCATCCAAGAGGGGCATATCTTACATCCCGTCGAGGTGAAGATGTCTGCTACGGTGAGTAGAGACGCGGTGAAGAACTTTACCTGTCTTGACGGCCTATCTGGCTATGAGATCGGGTTTGGGCACGTTGTCTGTCAAACTCCGGAACCATACCTCATTACCAAGGATGTCCAGGCGGTCCCGGTGTGGAGCATATGATTTACGTGGCAGTGGCGCGGTCTTGATTGATGGGTAACAAGAGGGTTGCTGATTGCCATGCGTAGTTGCTAACATTGTCGTCTTTGCCTTGCATGTCTAATGGTGGGGCCCGGAGCTCAGTATTTACTGCGCTCCGGGCCCCGTTGGTTTGTGGCTTGGACCAGCTCGACTGCCGTCGTCCTAGTCAAACAGGCTCGGCATGTCGTTTTCCTTCATGAGGGCACCGGCGGAGGGGAGACTCTGTGCGGTGAACTTCTCGGCAGAGACGCCGGCGCCGAGGATGTCTTCGGTCGTGCCGACGGTGGTGACCGAGCGGCCCTTCTTGGCCGTAAAGGCCTGGA
>URIJ01000148.1 GCA_900547835.1 uncultured Collinsella sp. | reverse complement strand
CCGGCGTCCTTGGTGGCCTGACGCTGGGCGTCGTTGAAGTAGGCCGGGACGGTGATGACGGCGTCGGTGACGGTCTCGCCCAGATACTTCTCGGCGTCGGCCTTCATCTTGGCGAGCGTCATGGCGCTCACCTGCTCGGCGGTGTAATCCTTGCCCTCGATGTCGACGACGGCACGGCCGCCCTGGCCCTCCTTGACCTCGTACGGCACGGTCTTGATCTCGGAGGTGCACTCGGAGTACTTGCGGCCCATGAAGCGCTTGATGGAGAACACGGTGTTCTTGGGGTTGGTGACAGCCTGGTTCTTAGCGGCCTTACCCACGACGCGGTCGCCGTCGGCGCGGAAGCCCACGACGGACGGGGTGGTGCGGTCGCCCTCGGCGTTCACGATAATGGTCGGAGAACCGCCCTCGAGGACGGCCATAGCGGAGTTAGTAGTACCAAGGTCGATACCAAGAATCTTACTCATTAGAAATTCCCTCTCTCTTTTGCGTTCGCGCCGCCTCGACGGTCTGTCGCGCGGCGCTTCGGCTTGTCTTTCAGGATGTAGTGTATCCCCTTATGGGCCGGAATATACAAAATCTAAGTCAATTCATATAAGATTTCTTATCTCTGAAAGTTTAGGTTCTCAAATGCGCAGGTAGATGCGCTAATTGAGTTCTCGGCAGATCTATTGAGATCTATGTAGAGTTAACTGAGGCTTGCGTCCGGGGGTGTCTGGGGCCGCCTTGCGGAAAGCTCGTCCCGGTTTGAGCGTGGATTCCGGGTCGCAGCTTCCGCTAGCGGGCCCAACCGGAAACTGCGACCCGGTTTTCGGCCAAATAACGGGATGCCCTTTCCGCAGGCGCGCTCAATCGCTCTATATTACAAGTCACCTATAGCTAACATTTGCGCAGCTCAACGGCCTCACCTGCATGTTTTTTAGTAAGCCGTAGCATACTCGGCGAACGGTATGAAGATGCCGGTCAGAGGGTATTGCAAACGGTCGCTCCCGTGGTATGTTTTTGCCCGAATCAAACCGACGCGCATCGCCTGTAGCGTCGGTCAACAGAGAGGAAACTACCATGGCTCATCCCGTAATTGATGCCGACGAGTGCATCGCTTGTGGCGTTTGCGTCGACTCCTGCCCCGCTGGCGTTCTGGAGCTCCAGGACGTCGCTACCGTCGCTGACGAGGATTCCTGCGTCGCCTGTGGCGCTTGCCAGGACGCTTGCCCCGCCGGCGCGATCACCGAGATCGTCGAGGAGTAACAACTCCCCCACTTGCACACTCACAAGTACACCGTGCACAAAAAAGGAGGCCTCCGCATCGCCGCGGAGGCCTCCTTTTGCATTCGTCGTTACTAGGACAGGTCATCTTCGTAGGGCATTAGGTCTGCCAGATAGCCCTTCTCCTTGAGCATGGCCTCGATCTCGTCGAGGGTTTGCTCGTCTTCTGCCGCAATGCGGTGGAAGTGATAGCCGCTGGTTACCGTCAGCAGCGGAAAGCTCTTACCGCTCTCGATATCGTGCAGGTAGCGCTCAACATCGCGACGATTGCGGATGTCCAGGTCGGCCGTGATCTTGCCGTACACGCGGTGATTGACGATCACGTTGAGCACGGCGCCTCCGGCGTCGACGACACTCGTGAGCTCATCGCCTGCCTGCTCCACGCTGTGGCGAACCTTGACCAAGCGCGTGGGCACAGCGGGGCTGCTGGGGGCCTCCTGCAGCACATAACCACGGTTGGTCGCCACGATATCGTGTCCGTCGGCGCGCAGCAGGGCAATGTCCTGCACCACGACCTGGCGGCTCACACCCACCTCGCGGGCAAGCGCGCTGCCCGAAACGGGCTCCGCGGCCCCCTCGAGTACGCCCATGATGGCGCGGCGACGCTCGCGGGCATCCATTATTTACCGTCCAGCAGACGCAGGTGCTTAAGCGAAAGGTCGAGGATCGGCGCAGAGTGCGTCAGAGCGCCCGAACTAATAAAGTCAACGCCCAGGTCGGCGAGCGCGCGGATATTGCTGGCATCCACGTTGCCCGAGCACTCAGTCTTGGCGCGACCGGCGATAAGCTCAATCGCGGCAGCCATGTCGTCATGGGTCATGTTGTCGAGCATGATGATATCGGCGCCGGCCTCCACGGCCTCGCGCACCATGTCCAGGTTCTCGCACTCAATCTCGACCGTCGTGGTAAACGACGCATGGGCGCGCGCCATCTCGATTGCGCGTGCCACGCCACCGGCGGCGTCGATGTGGTTGTCCTTGAGCATGACAGCCGTCGACAGGTTATAGCGGTGGTTGCTGCCGCCGCCGATCTCGACTGCGGCCTTCTCGAAGACGCGCATGCCCGGCGTGGTCTTGCGCGTGTCGACAAGCACGGTCTTGGTGCCCTCGAGCGCAGCCGCCATCCGATGCGTGTAAGTGGCGATGCCGCTCATGCGCTGCAGATAGTTGAGCGCCACGCGCTCGCCCGAAAGCAGCACGCGCGCGTCTCCGCGCACCTGGCCCACGTGATCGCCAGCGTGCACCTCGTCACCGTCGGCAACATCAAACAGCACCGAGCTCTGCGGATCCAGCAGCTCAAAGGTGCGGGCGAATACGTCCAGGCCGGCGATAATGCCGTCGGCCTTGGCGATGAGCTCAACGGTAGCGGGACGCGCCGTGGGGCACACGCTCGCCGTGCTCACGTCCTCAAACGTGATGTCCTCGCGCAGAGCCTGCAGAATCAGATCATCGACGACGAGCTTCATGGTAATGGGATTCATGGTCTACTCCTCCACGGCCTGCGTGCCGGCGGCACGGGCCAAATCATCGATTGCAAGGGTGTCGGCGCTCAGGGCGCGGTGACGCCCGTCAAGCGCGGGCTCACCGGCCTGCTCCACGGCCAGCGACTCGCCGGTACGCATATACCACGCGGCGCGGCGGCCCCAGACCAGAGACTCGAGCAGGCTGTTAGAAGCTAGGCGATTCTTGCCGTGAACGCCGTTGCAGGCCGTCTCGCCCGCGGCGTAGAGCTCGGGCATCGAGGTGCGACCGTCCTTGTCGACCCACACGCCGCCCATAAAGTAGTGCTGCGTGGGCGTAACGGGAATGGGCTCGTCCAAGATATCGCGACCGTCCTCCAGGCAGCGCGCGCGGATGTTGGTAAAGTGCCCGGTCACCACATCGCGCTCGACGGGGGCAAAGCTCAGCCATTCGTGCTCGGTGCCGTCCTGCTTCATCTGCTCGCGAATAGCAGCGGCGACCACATCGCGCGGCTGCAACTCGTCGGTAAAGCGCTCGCCGGCGGCGTTGAGCAAAATCGCGCCCTCGCCGCGGCAGCTCTCGCTGATCAGGAAGGTGCGGCCCGGCTGCGGCGAGAACAGTCCCGTGGGGTGAATCTGCACGTAGTCCAGGTGCTCCATCTTAATGCCATGCTCCTGAGCAATGTAGCAGGCATCGCCCGTGAGCTGCGGGTAGTTAGTCGAATGGTCGTATACGCCGCCGATACCGCCCGTAGCCCACAGCGTGTGGCGGGCATGGATCTTAAAAGGCTCGCCGGCATGCACGCCCTCAGCGGCATTTGCCAGCTCGTCGGCGGGGCGAGCCGAATCGCCCTCATCCACGGCAACGGCGACAACGCCGGTGCACACCGTGGCGTCATCGCGCTCGGCGGTCAGGATGTCGGTCATGGCAACGTGTTCGAGAATCTGCACGTTGTCCAGCTTACGGACAGCCTGGAGCAGCTTGGTCGTAATCTCCTTGCCCGTAATATCGGCATGGAAGGCGATGCGCGGGCGGCTGTGCGCGCCCTCGCGGGTAAAGTCGAGGCTGCCGTCGGCCTTGCGCTCAAAGTCCACGCCCATGGCCAGCAGGTCGTTGATGACCGAGCGGCTCGAGCGGATCATGATGTCAACGCTCTCGCGGCGGTTCTCGTAATGGCCGGCGTGCATGGTGTCCTCAAAGAAGGCATCGTAGTCAGAGCCCTCGGGCAGTACGCAGATGCCGCCCTGCGCGAGCATCGAATCGCACTCGTCGATGGCGCCCTTGGAGAGCATGATTACGCGCGTGCTCGTCGGCAGATTGAGAGCCGCATACAGGCCCGCCACGCCGCAACCGGCAATGACGACGTCACACTCCATATCGGGGTATTGTTTGGTTTCCACAGGAATCCTCTCCCTTGTACTGTGGCATAAGGGATGGTCCCTCATGTCACATTGGCTTAGCGCGTCGCGTACTCGAGCATGCGGTCGAGTGTGAGCTTGGCCTGATCGGCGGCCTCTTCCGACACGCCAATCTGCACCTCGCCCTCGCCCGTCTCCAGGCAGTGCACGAGTTTTTCGAGCGTGATGAGATCCATGTTGACGCAGGTGGGCTGCACCGCGGGGAAGTAGAACTTCTTGCCGGTGCCCTGGCAGCGGCGCTCGAGCTCGTAGAGCACGCCGCGGACCGTCACGATAATGAACTCGCTCGCGTCCGACTCCTCGGCATACTTGATGATGCCGGCGGTGGAGCCGATGTAGTCGGCCTCGGCCAGGACGTCGGCCTTGCACTCGGGGTGCGCCAGCACGAGCGCGTCGGGGTGGGCCTCCGTCGCGTCGACGATCTGCTCGACGGTGATGATGTGATGGCGCGGGCAGTAGCCGTTGTTGAGGATGACGTGCTTTTGCGGCACCTGCTCGGCTACGAAGCGGCCCAAGTTTTGGTCGGGAATGAACAGGATATGCTGCTGCGGCAGCTCGGACACAATCTTAACGGCGTTGGAGCTGGTGACGCACACGTCGCTCCAGCTCTTGATCTCGACCGTGGAGTTGACGTAGCAGACCACGGCAAGGTCGTCACCGTACTCGGCGCGCGCTGCATCGACTGTCTCGCGCTTGACCATGTGCGCCATGGGGCAGTCCGCGCCCGGCTCGGGCAGCAGCACGGTCTTAGTGGGATTGAGCAGTTTGGCGCTCTCGCCCATAAACTCCACGCCGCACAGCACGATAGTCTGCTGCGGCAGGCTCTTGGCGAGCTTTGCCAGGTAGAAGCTGTCGCCGACGTAATCGGCCACAGCCTGGACCTCGGGCGCCACGTAATAGTGTGCCAGGATCACCGCGTCGCGTTGGGTTTTAAGTTGCTGAATGGCCTCGACGAGCTCTGCGGGCACCAGTGCCGCGCGCTCCGTTGCCGTCGTTGCCGATGCCAGGCCGGCCGCGATATCGCGTGCAAGCTCCGATGCATCCATGTTCGCGCTCTGTGCCATCAAGGCCCCTCTCTTTTGGCGAATCTTGGGGCTTTAGTATGACACCT
>URIJ01000147.1 GCA_900547835.1 uncultured Collinsella sp. | reverse complement strand
CGAGTTGAGCCTCGTTGGCGGAGCTCACGTCGCGCCCGTCCACCGTCACGGTGCCGGAAGTCGCCGTATCCATGCCGCCCAGAATGTTGAGCGCCGTGGTCTTGCCGGCACCCGAAGCACCCAGAATGATGGCGAGCTCGCCGCGCTCGACCGTAAAGCTCGCGCCGTCGAGTGCGTGAATGCGGGCGTCGCCCTCGCCGTATGCCTTGATGACGTCTTTGAATTCGATATAGGCCATCGATCGGTTCCCATCTGGTCGGATAACTCTTTAGTATTACCCATTTCGCACCGACTAAAAAGGGACGGGTTTATTTTGGCAGGTTCTATATGGGGAAACGGCAGCTATAGATGAGGCGCCGGGGAGGCAGAGAAATCATCGATGGGGTCAGGCCGACCGCCAAACACAACGCACGCATCTCAATCTGTCAGCCAAATCATTCGAACAGCTGTTCGTTTCTATGATATGATTCCGCTATCTAAGCAGGCCAATACGCAGAAAGGCGGCCAACATGGCGTTCGACTTTAAGAAGGAATGCAAGGAGCTCTACAGACCTGCAAGCAAGCCGAGTATCATAACTGTCCCGCCTATGAGCTACGTTGCCGTTCGCGGAAAGGGCGACCCAAATACCGAAGGTGGCGAGTATCAAAATGCCCTGCCGCTGCTTTACGGCATCGCCTATACCGTCAAGATGTCAAAGAAAGGCTCAAGGAGTATCGAGGGCTATTTCGACTTTGTGGTACCGCCGCTCGAGGGCTTCTGGTGGCAAGACTCCCCGAGCGGCGACATCGATTATGTACGCAAGGACGATTTCAACTTTATCTCGTGCATCCGCCTGCCCGATTTCGTCACTCAGGATGACTTTGACTGGGCGGTCGCGGAAGCCACGGCCAAAAAGAAACTGGACTTTTCTGCCGTCGAGCTGCTTAAAGTTGACGAGGGTCTCTGCGTTCAATGCATGCATACCGGACCCTACGACAGCGAGCCGGCAACCGTAGACGCCATGCATGAATATGCGACCGAGCAGGGCTATGTCCCCGACTTCTCAGACACCCGTTTACATCACGAAATCTATCTTTCCGATCCACGCAAGTGTGCGTCGGAGAAACTTAAGACTGTGGTTCGTCATCCTATCAAGCGCGCTGAATAGCGCGGAGCGCCGTCCCGCGCATCAGGTTTTAGGCCAGGCAATCAGCCGCTCCAAGATCATCTGGCAGCTTCCTTGACGCAGGTCATCGTATCTTATAATTTTATGTCTCTAAAGCTGGAAAGCCTCTCAACGATGCGCAACTCCAGCTCTTTTTCTATCAAGAGAGCAAGTGTCGGAAAGCAAAATGTCGGAAAGCAACGCATCGAGCAGAATCAAACGCTTGCTCAACACCTATAGCGGCCTCGTGCTTATGGGTGCCGTCGGAATCCCTATCGGCATCATCGTTGGCGCCATCTGCGCACTCTTTGGACGCGTGCTTCTGGCAATCGGCGCCTTCCGCGACGAACACATCGCACTGCTCCTTCCCTTCCTCGCCCTCATGGGCTTGGCCATCGTATTTGCCTACCGCACCTGGGGCAAAGGCACCGATCGGGGCATGAGCCTGGTATTTGACGTAGGTCACGGACGCGAGGATGCCATCTCCCCGCGTTTGGTGCCGCTCATTATGTTGAGCACGTGGGGGACGCACCTCTTTGGCGGCAGTGCGGGGCGCGAGGGCGTGGCCGTGCAGATTGGTGCAACCGTCTCGCACTGGATCGGCAGGCGTCTACCTTTCCGAAACCCCGGCAACACGTTTTTGCTCATTGGTATGGCCGCTGGCTTTGCCGGACTCTTTCGAACGCCGCTCGCTGCTACGGTCTTTGCTATCGAAGTGCTGGTCGCCGGACGCATGGAATACCGCGCGTTGCTCCCCGCGCTTACGGCTTCACTTGCCGCAAGCATGACCTCCGGCGCCCTGGGGCTCGAGAAGTTCGAGGTCGCCGTTACCGCCTCGTATGCGCTCGACCTCCCCGGTCTTGGACGGCTGGCACTGTTGGGCATCGCGTTTGGTATGGTGGGCGGCGCCTTTGCCTGGTGCCTTGCACATGCCAAAACACTTGCGGCGCGGCTGTTCCCCAACCCCTATGCACGCATCGCCGTTATGGGCATCGCGTTATCGGCGATTCTGTTCGCACTATGGCAGGGTCGATACTGCGGGCTTGGCACCAATCTGAGATCCGCGGCGCTCGACGGTGACGGCAAGGTCGCCATCATACCTTGGGACTGGGCACTCAAATTCGCACTCACCATTACCACGCTTGCCGCAGGATATCAGGGTGGCGAGGTGACGCCGTTGTTCTCCATCGGAGCCAGCCTGGGTGTCGTACTCGCCGGGATTCTCGGCATGCCCGTCGAGCTCTGCGCCTCACTGGGCTACGCAGCCGTCTTTGGCAGCGCCACCAATACGCTGCTCGCACCCATCCTTATTGGCTGCGAAGTCTTCGGCTTTGGTAACTTGCCGATGTTCATTATTGTCTGCGTTGTGGCTTACCTGTTCAACATGGATAAGTCCATCTACGCCCTGCAGGAGCGGGCGTAGATCGATGTCCAGGCAGGTGGTCTCAGCCGGAAACGGCGTCCCACTCTGAGGCTGTATTCCGGGACACGGTTTCCGCTTGGAACGCCATTCGGAAAGCGCATCCCGCTTTAAAACGGAATTCCGGGACGTAGTTTCCGTCTGAGCCTCCATTCGGAAAGCATGTCCCGTTCTTTCACGGCATCTTGGCTATGCAAAGTGCTCGAGCGTTACTCCTCGTACGCGCCCTCAAGCCGCAGCAGCCACTCCTTGCGGTCGAGGCCGCCGGCATATCCGTTGAGCGAACCATCGGCGGCAACCACGCGATGGCACGGCACAATAATCGAAATGGGATTACGCGCGACCGCGGCCCCCACGGCACGGGGAGACACAACGGGCGCCTCGTTTCCCGGTACACGATGTCGAGCCGCAACACGCTGGGCGATCTCGCCATACGTGGCAACCTCGCCGCGCGGAATGGAAAGCAGCTCGTACCAAACTTCACGCTGAAACGCCGTACCGATCATATGCAACGGCGGCGTAAACCGAGGTTCCTGCCCTGCAAAATAAGCATTCAGCCAAGCCCAGGAACGCTCAAGCACCGAAGACGCCGCACCATTTGCAGGACTCACCGACGACATGCCGCCAGCACCAGAAACTGCATCGGCGCCTTCAACATGTTCAGGATCTTCTTTGAGAAGCGTGGAGCCAAAATGCTCCTGTCCCTCAAACCAAAGCCCCGTCAGACCGCGGCCATCAGCGGCAAGCAAGATTTCGCCCAAAGGCGAAGCAAACGTCGTCGTGACCACCAGCGGCTCCTTTCAAAACTCCGCAACATAATACCGCGAATTGTGCAGACAACCCCAATCGACCCCAAAGTCACCCAAGGCAGCAGGCGCGCAGCGCCGCAGCTGCCGGCCGCGCCCCACAGTCCCCAAAGGCGGCAGGCGCAAAGCGCCGAGGCCGCCACCGGGACCAGGGCCCGCAACAGCCGCGCGCCCCCACATCAGGCCAGCGGCCCCAACCAACAACGGCCCCATCGCTGGCCGCTCGCAGCCGAGTCACCGCAGGCGGGGGCCGGGCTTAGTTTTCAGAACACTCCGCAGACCAATGTGGCGCCTTGTCCGCGGCTCCGAAGGAGCAGGACAAGGCGCCACACATGGTCGAGGACGTTCTGAAAACTAAGCCCGGCCCCCGCCGGACAGGTCGCACTACTCGCAGAGCAGCTTAGCGATCTGGACGGCGTTGGTTGCCGCGCCCTTACGGATTTGGTCGCCGCAGCACCAGAAGGTGATACCGCGCGCAGCCTCGGGGTTCGAGATGTCGCGGCGCACGCGACCGACCCAGATCAGGTCCTGGTCGGACGTATCCATCGGCATGGGGAAACGGTCGTGTGCATCCTCGGCAGCCATATCGTCAACCAGCTTGACGCCGGGAGCGGCAGCCAGCGCAGCACGGGCCTCCTCGACCGTAATATCGCGCTCAAACTCGAGCGTAATGCTCTCGGAGTGCGAACGCAGCACGGGCACGCGCACGCAGGTGCAGTTCACGCGCAGCTCGGGCAGATGCATGATCTTGCGGCCCTCGTTTTGCAGCTTCATCTCCTCGGAGGTAAAGCCCTCCTCCTTGACGCCGCCAATCTGCGGAATCAGGTTGCTCGCCAGCTGGGCGGCAAATGCGCGCGGCTCGGGAATCTCCTCGCCACGGCCCAGGGCGGCAAGCTGCGCTTCGAGCTCGGCCATACCGGGAGCACCGGCACCCGAAGCCGCCTGATACGTCGAGACGATCATGCGCTTCACGCCGGCAAGCTGATGCAGCGGCCACGTGGGAACCAGGCCGATGATGGTCGCGCAGTTGGGGTTGGCGATAAGGCCGTGATGCCACTTGATATCGTCGGCATTGATCTCGGGCACGACCAGCGGCACCTCGGGATCCATACGGAAAGCATGGCTGTTGTCGACCACGACGGCGCCGCGCTTGACGGCCTCGGGCAGCAGCTCCTTGGCGATATCGTCGCCGGCAGCGCCGAGTACGATGTCGCAGCCCTCAAAGGCCTCGGGGCAAGCCTCTTCGATTACGATCTGCTCGCCGCGGAACTCAACGGTCTTGCCCGCGGAACGCGCACTCGCCAGCAGCTTTAGCTTACCGACCGGAAACTCCTGCTCGTTGAGGCACTCAAGCATCTGGGTGCCCACGGCTCCCGTCGCGCCCAAAATAGCAACCGTGTACTGTTTCATGCTTCCCCCTTTAAAGGTTGTGGCTTTTGCCCGCACGCCGAGCAGGCTGATTATTGTTGCCAGTGTATACAAGAACGGGGCGGACACGAAACCCGCCCCGTCGAAACGAAACCGAAACGAAACGCCCCGCCGTAGATTTATGAGACATGTCCCAAAAATCACCGGGATGGCAGCTACTTGCGGAGCACGTCCAGGGCGGGCTCGACCGGCACGGAAGCCTCCAAGTCGGAGACCTTCACAATGCCGTTTTTATCGGAAAAGGCACGGTAAATGGTCCGAATCGCCAGGTCGAAGTCCTTCTCCTCGACACCGATAATGATGTTGATCTCGTCGCAGCTCTGCGAAATCATACGCACGCTCACGCCGGCCTGGCCGAGCATGCCAAACAGATGGCCCGAGATACCTGCACGACCGCGCAGGTTGCGGCCGACGGTAGCGATGAGCGCCAAGCCCTCGACAACCTCGATCTCGAGCGGCTCGACCTCCTGCTGGATGTCGCCCACGAG
>URIJ01000146.1 GCA_900547835.1 uncultured Collinsella sp. | reverse complement strand
TTGTTGAACACGCGAGCCATCTTGTCGCCATCCACGAGCACCGTCAGGTCCTCGCGAATATCAACTTGGGCTTCCTTATGCTGCTCGTTGAGGATGGGATAGAACTCGTCAGCCACCTGAGCCAGCAGCAACCCCAGATCAACATAGCCGCGCGTGAGCACGATATCGTGGAAGTCAAAGCGCGTGATATCGAAGAACTCTTCGATGAGCGCATCGAGCCGGTGCGCCTTGTCGAGCGCCACGCCTGTAAAGTGCGCACGTTGCTCAACCGGCAGCTCGGGAGCCTCTTGCAGCAGCGAAAGATAGCCCACCACACTGGCAAGCGGGGTGCGTAGGTCATGTGCCAAGTACGTGACCAGATCGTCCTTGCGATGCGACTCGTCACGCAGAGCTTGCTGCACCTTGCGCTCACGGTCACGCACACGGTTAAGGGCGCCCTCGACCTCCAAGAAGTCGCCGTCAATGTTGTCCCAGGTGTCGGGATGATCGATCAGGCGGTCCTGGATGCGAGCCGCGAGCACGCGGTCGGCATGTTGCTCGCCCTGCTCGTAACCTTGGTAGTACAGGACGCGGCCGCAAAAGAACAGCACACACACGGCAAGCGCCAGCACAAAGCCAAACATGTTGAATACAAAACCGGCATCGAATAGCACCGGCCCTTCGATGCCGCCGAGCGCCATGGCGCCAATCGCCAACGTCATGGCCCACGCGGCGCCGCCAATCACCACGCAGCGGCGCACGATCTCAAATCGATCGATCAGCAAAAAGCCAACAAGCAGCACCGCCAAGATTCCGACGATGTTGTCGATGCCAATCAGCAGCAGGCTCAGCAAAAAGAGCAGCACCGTTGCAAGCGCACGGTTGTCGACGACCGACCTCACGTAATCAAAGAGCCGATCGGGTACCTCGAATGCCTGCCTATCGTCTTTTGTCATATCCACTTCCCCAGCATCAAAGGCGTTATTCGATTATGTAGCCGACGCCCCAGACGTTTTTGATAAAGCGCGGCTTTTGTGCGTCGTCGCCGATCTTTTCGCGCAGGTGGCGAATGTGCACCATCACCGTATTGTTGGAGCCGGGCATAAAATCCTCGCTCCACACCGCGCGGAACAGGTCCTCCACGGCCACCACGCTGCCGCGATGCTCGACCAGATACAGCAAGATTGAATACTCGGTGGGTGTGAGGCGTACCGGTGCACCGTCCACCGTTACGGAACGAGCATCGCGGTTGATCTCCAAGCCGTCGAGCTGGAGGGTCGGCGACTCGGCCGCCTGTGCGCGGCTACCGTAGCTGGTGTAGCGGCGAAGCTGAGCGTGCACGCGCGCGATGAGCTCCAGAGGACGAAACGGCTTAACCACGTAATCGTCCGCGCCAAGCGAAAGGCCCTCGATCTTGTCTTGCTGGGCATCGCGCGCCGTCAGCATGATCACGGGATAGGTATGGCTGGAACGGATCGTACGCAGCAGCTCAAACCCATCGATATCGGGCAGCATGACATCTAGCAGCGCCAAATCGAACTCCTGCTCCAAAATCGCCTAGGCAGCATCGGCCCCGCTATAGGCAATCTGGACATCAAAGCCCTCTTTTGTAAGGTAGATACCAACCAAGTCGGCGATGGCCTTTTCGTCATCAACTACCAAAATGCGCTCGTTCATGCGTGCTCCTCTCGCGCTCCATTATGCCCGAGGGGGCGCCCGTCACACACAACAAGCGTGGGTGATTAAGTCGGCCTTAAGCACCCTTGTGCCCGTTCGGGCGCGGATGTGGGCCACGCACGCACGCGATGATCGCCGACGCCGGCAAACGATATACTCTTGTTCCAGAAGAGACCATCCCGTCGAAAGCGAAATCCGTGAAGTCCCTCACCTCTTTTGCAAAGCGCTCAGCCCAGCTTGCCGCCGGCTTTGTCTGCGCTATCGCCCTTGCCGCTGGCGTGCCCACCGTCGCCGGCGCCCAAGTGCTTACGACCGACAATGTTTGCGGCAAAACCGCCGATGCGCGCGGCATCACGGCCGAAAACCTGCCCGATATCGATGCGACCAATGCCCTCGTCATGGGCAAAGACGGCACCGTCTACTATGGGCGCGGCGCCGATGAGCAGGTCAAGATTGCCTCGATCACCAAGGTCATGACCGCAATCCTAACCGTCGAGAATTGCAAGATGGACGAGAAGGTCACGGTGAGCAACGCCGCAGCCACCGTGGGTAATTCGACCGCCGGCTTGCTCGAAGGCGACGAGCTTACCGTGGAGCAGGCACTGCGCGGCCTGATGATTCCCTCTGGCAACGACGCCGCCATCGTGCTCGCCGAATATGTGGGCAAGAAGATCGACCCTAAGACCAAAGACGCCGAGGCCACATTTGTGAAGGCCATGAACGAGCGCGCTAAGAAGCTCGGCTGTACCGGTACGCTTTTTGAAAACCCGCATGGTCTGGACTTTGATGAGTGGGCTGGCAATATGCACTCAACCGCACACGACGTAGCGCTGATGATGCAGGAGGCCATGAAAAACGACACGATCCGCGAGGTCGTAGCGAGCGAGGATTCCTGGATCGAGGTCACGGGCGCCGACGGCACCGACCATTCGCATTCCATGGACACGCATAACTATTTGCTGGGCCAAGATGGCAACATCGGCGGCAAGACCGGCACCACCGACGACGCGGGCTATTGCTTTACGAGCGCCTACAACCGCGACGGCGACGAGATCTACACCGTTATTTTGAACTCCACCACCACCGATCAGCGCTTTACCGATACCGCCACCCTTGCCAACTGGTACTACGGTCACAAGGTGACGGTCGCAATCGCCAACACGCAAGAAAAGACCGCCAACGGCAACCCGCTTATGGCGCGCATTAGTCAAACCGACTGGACGGATAAGACAATCGACGCCACGCTCGCCGATCCCACGGCGCAAGCGACCGTGTTTTCTCTTGCCGGCGAGGTGACCGAAAAGGTTAGCTACGACGATCTTTCGGGCACGGTGCATGTGGGCGACAAGGTGGGCAGCGTTACACTCAAGCAGGACGGCACCAAGATCGCCGTCATGGACCTGGTTGCCGACGAGGAAGGAACAGGGCCCAATCCCATCGAGTGGCTGCTCGTGAAGCTCGACCGCCTGGGCCGCCGCATCGACAACCGCCCGCTCACAGCCGAGAGCGAAACCGTAGCCAAGGCTCCTGAGGTGTAGGGCCAAAGCGTTATCACATCGAACCAAATGAGGCGTCCAACGGGGCGCCTCATTTTTTTGAGGGTTCGAATCCCCAGCTAACGTTCTTCTAATTAAAAAAAGGGCCCCAAATGGAACCCTTCTTCAAATTCATACTGGCGGAGAGCTGGGGATTCGAACCCCAGATGCCCTTTTGGGGCATACTCGCTTAGCAGGCGAGCACCTTCGGCCTCTCGGTCAGCTCTCCGTAACAGCCGTTCTATAGTAACCAAACAGTCGAGGATGGGCAAGGGGGAATTTGCGACGATTCCTCTTTTGCCGCAAACGCCTCAGTCAATCATCTCAATCTGTAACAGTTGCAGGCCGAATTTTCGTCCAGATGTTACAGATTGAGACAAAGATACGGGGGCAACCCCAGCGGCGGCGTCGATGCCTCCAGTCTTTATTAGTCCGCTCGAACGGTCTCCAACAGATAATCGCGCATGTACGGAATTGCAAACGAAACACAGCCGTAACCAGCAGGCTCAATCAGTCCCGCATCGATCAGGCGTTTGCGATACGACCCGACTTTATTCGCCGGCAATCCCATCTTTTTGGCAATATCACCGTTCGTAATCTCGCCGCCTTCGCATTGCGCCATCGCCGCGAGATATTGAAACTGCCGCTCCGACACCCTGCGCAGAGCGGGGGCAATCACCATGGCATTGAAACTATCAAGAGCCGCCTGGACACCCTTGCGAGCTGCCTCTTCACTCACGCTCTCCGACCCGCTGCGCGCAGCAACCTGCCAAGCGTAATATCCGACCAACTGGACCATAAAGGGATAGCCTGCTGAAGCCTTTGTTAATAGCTCAGCGGCGTCTTCATCGAGTTCCTTGCCCGCTCGTCTCATTGTTTCCTCAAACGATCCGCCGACTTCAAAATCGGAGAGACGAGTGAGTTCAATATGTTTCGCCCGCTGAAGGAACGTAAGGGTATCATCAACCACCACGCCATCCACCGATGTTGGCAAGCCGGCGAATGCAAAAGCGACATTCGCCCCTTGGCGAATCAAAAGCTGCATCTCATTGCCCAGCTCGCGCATTTCCTCAGTTGAGGCATCCTGAATCTCGTCGAGCGTAATGAGCAGACCTCCGCGCTTCGCGGCATCGTACATTGCCTCGCCCAGATGAGATGCCGACTTCGATACCTCAACGGAGCCAAGGCTGACTCCTAGAATTGATGGGGAAATCGACATTGACTCAAGACGAACATTTCGCTGTAGAGCCTCGAGGGTTCTACTGCAAAAACCGGCATTCGAGGCGACGTCAACAACCTCGAATCCTTTTTTTCGCGCAAGGTCACCCAATGCATTGAGAAGCACCGTTTTACCTGTGCCTCGGACGCCCGAGATGCGCATGAGTCGATCGGGAGCACCAGGACCATTCTCAAGGGCCTCGGCAAAATCATCCAAAACAGCGTCACGTCCGATAAGCTCAGGCGGATTCATGCCCGCCGTTGGCTTAAAGGGATTAATGGCTTTCGACATTCGACCCTCCTCTGCTAGTTTTAACAACTTTAACAAAGTTTAGCAACTTTAGCAGAGTTTAACAGGTTTAGCAGGCTCGGCGGCTTTATGCCTTACCGATTCTGTCGGGTCCTCCCGCCCGCGCCGATACAAATAGCGCGGTGCGGCCCCTCTATACCGCCCCTACCCCAGCGAGCGGTTGAGGGAGCCGAGCTCATCGTTGCCCATGGTGCGCCACATTTGGAAGATGCAGACGCGCGCCAGGAAAAAGAAGCCGCTATCGACCAACTGCACGGCAGCATCCGCCAGCTGGTTGGCCACGGCGGACACGGGAGGCAATTCAAGCCCAGCCTTGCGGATGGTCTCGACGGCCTCCTCAAACGTCGGAGGCTCATTGACACCCATCTCATTCATAAGGCCCTGCATTTCCTCCAGTGCGTTGCTACCCGACTCCTCGCCGCGCGGCACCAGGCGGTAGCACGCCAGCGCCAGCTCGAGCTGGTCGCAGTTCCAGTAGGCAAACGCCAGGCGATAGAACAGGTAACCGATCGAAGGCCGGTCGCTGGCAATGCGCAGGCCGTGGCGCGCCACCTCGATAATCTCGTCATAACGCTC
>URIJ01000145.1 GCA_900547835.1 uncultured Collinsella sp. | reverse complement strand
GGGAATCTCCTCGGTTTCACATCGAAACAGTTCAAACGTAACGATATTACCATCCAACCGCCCCCGTGCAAAAAAGAGGGTCGCCAAACAGCGACCCTCCAGCGAAAGTGCACGTTATTTAGTACTGCGCGATCCTTTGAAAAAGGACTGCTGTATAATTGCATATAAGATTCACCCGGAAGGAACGATCGATGAAAAGTAAACGATTTGTCCTGAATGCACTTCTGGTTGTAGCACTTTTAGCGCTCTTAGCCTTCTCATGCTGGTACGCAAACCAACCATCATTTGGATACGTATTGTATACAGTAATGTCCGGCGATAAGGCTTATTACACTCTACGCGCAATTGACGTTCTCTTTTTCTATGTAGCCGGCCCCTTATCAATCGCTTTGCTCGCGTTTATTGTCATTTACAACTTCAAGAAACGTTAATAGGGCCTATTTAGAATCCGAATCGTCCATGGAGCCGTCGATGCCGGTTTTGGTATCGTCGTCCGAGTTGGAGTCATCGTCCTTGGCGAAGGGATTCTTGAAGAAGCCCGTGGCATCGGGTTGCAAGCCCGAGAGCTTGATCCAAGGATTATCGAACTCGGGCTTAGGCATCGCTTGGGCCTCGGGCGCAGTCTCGTTGCCGATGAGCTCGGACTCGTAAATGAAGGTGTCGTCGCCGAGCGCGTCGTAGGCGGCGACCGGGTTGCCATCGGCATCGCGGTACGGTGTGCCCTTAAACACGGCGCCGTCATAGGCCACAAGCTGGCGGCCGGTCTCATTCTCGAAGTAGAACACGAAGATACCTTTGAGGGCCGCACAAAGCGGGATGGCAATAATCATGCCGATGGGGCCCATGAGTGCCGAGCCAATAACGAGCGCCGTGAGGCTCATGATGGGATGCACCTGCACCGAGCTCTGCATGACCTTAGGCGAAATCACGTTATCGGTGACGTTTTGCGCGACCATCGTCACGATGAGCGTCCATAACGCCAACATGGGGCTGAACATGAAACCGAGCACTGTGGCGATTGCTGCGCTCACCCAAGGACCGACGACTGGAACCAAATGCATGATGCCGGTAAAGATGGCCATGAGCGCCGCATACGGATGGCCGATGATCATAAAACCGATAAAGGCGAGGAAACCACCGCAGATGGACGTCACGACCATACCGCGCATGTAGCCACCGACAGAGCGAGAAAGGATGGCGACCATAAAGCGGTACGAGGTCTCCTTCTCCTGACCGATGATGGTGCAAATCTCGTGGTGCATGCGAGGGTAGTCGCAGGCCATCCAGTACGCAAGCACCAGACCAAGGAAGATCACGAACAACTGCGAGGCCGTATTGGTGATGAGCGGGAACACACCGCGGCCAAGCTCGGCAGCGATCTGAGACACATACTTCGATGCCACGGCAACCAGCGACGAAAGATTATCGTCCAAATACTCCTTGAGCGGCGTGTTGTTGAGCGTCTTGGCATGCGAGATCATCTCGTTGAGATCGCCACCCGCAACACGAAGCTGCTCGGGCAGGCGGCTCAGGACTTCCATGATCTGACCAAAGAGAATCGGCGACAAGATGCAAACGACACCGACGAGCACGGCAACAACAACAATAAGCGCGATAAGCGAACCGATGCCGCGATTCACGCCATGGTGCTCGAGCCAGTTGGTGATCGGGGACATCACAAAAGCAATGATGGAGCCGACGGCAAGAAACTCAATAACCGGTGCCAGGATGCCCATAAGGTTAAAGATGACAGCAGCAATAACAATGCAGCCGACAACAGCCCAAATGCGCAGCGTCAGAATGCGGGTGTCGCGCAGCACGCGATCGGTTTGTTGGGGGTGCTCACTCATGAACGAATCATCACTCCGTCGGGGTCGATCTTGTCCTGAATCTTCTTAAGCGTGCGGCGCAGCAGACGCGAAACCTGCACCTGAGAAATACCCAGCTTCTTGGCGATCTCGATCTGGGTCATGCCCTTCACAAAGCGCAGCTCGATCACCTCGCGCTCGCGCGGCGAGAAATCGCGGATGGCTTCCTCGATCACCAGGCGGTCATCGGTAAAGTCGAGCTCGTTGTCATCGTCGGCGTAACGGTCGAGAATCGAGGGCGCATCGTCGGAATCGGACGCACCAGGAGCCTCGATGGGCACCGAGGTATAGGCCGAAGACGATTCCATAGCCTCGAGGACCTCATCGACAGTCACATCTAGATACTCAGCGATCTCCTCAACCTTGGGCGAACGCTGCAGCTCGTTGGTAAGTTTGTCAGTAGCCTGGTTGACCTTGGCCGAGAGCTCCTGCAGACGACGCGGTACGCGCACGCTCCAGCCCTTGTCGCGGAAATGGCGTTTGATCTCGCCCAGGATAGTGGGTGTCGCAAACGTCGTGAACTCGAGTCCGCGCTCGGGATCAAAACGGTCGATAGCCTTGAGCAAACCCAGATAGCCGACCTGCATGAGGTCGTCGAGCGGCTCGCCGCGATTCTTAAATTTGTTGGCAAGAAACCTTACCAGGTTCATATGGGACATGACGAGCTGCTCGCGGGCGTCCGGATCACCGGTCTCCTTGTAGCGACGAAACAGCTCGCGGGTTTTCTCCTTGTCCCAAGCGGTCTTGCCGCTCCGGGAGCGTTCGGTCATATTAGATATCCGCCTTGAGGTCGAGGGAAAGCGTTAGGGGCGCTGTAGTCTTTTCGTAAGAGTCACACACGCTCGCCAAAATGAGCTCGGCATACACGGCAGCCTGGTCATCCTCATCGACAGTCGCCTGGTCGCCAAAGGTAAAGGTCATGCCCACATGCGATTCGTCGACATCGAATTTGATCGAGATATCGTCGGAATCAACAGCCGTGCAGCCAAAGATGAAGGCTTCTTCGGCAGCCATACGAATGTCCTCGATGCGATCAACGGACATAGAGCACAGGGCGCCGACGTTGGCGGCCGTCATGCGCACCAAGCGCGCGAGACGCGGATCACCGGCAACGCTCAGCGTAATGGGGCAGGTTGCTTCGCTACTCATCGCAGGACTCCTCGGAGGTCTCGGCAGGCGTATAAGTGTAATACTGAGCAGGCTTAGCAGCGGGCTTCTGAACATCATCATCGTCAGCAGCGGCATCGTCATCGCCAATCAGAACGCGCTCAGTAGGCTGCTCGGCCTCGGCGGCGGCAGCGGCGAGCTTGCGATCGGCGTCGGCTGCAGGAGCCTTCACCTTATTGAAGAGCTTCTGCACGGCGCCAGCAGCAGAATCAGTCACGCTCGATACGGCATTGCTGGCCTCAGCCACGCTGCCCGTGACCTCGGAGATGTCGCGAACGACCGCCTCAACCTCAACGAGGTTAGACGTCAGAGCATCAACGGCAGTCTTGCTCGACTTGAGGAGCGGCTCAACCTGTGCCAGCGCGGGGGTGAGCTCATCGACAGCGCCGTCGAGCTTTGCCACCACAGGCTGTGCCTCGGCGAGCGTATTGTTAAGGTCACTCACCGTCTTGTCGAGCGAATCAACGACGGTGCGGGTCTTGCGCAGCGTGAGTGCAAGCTCAACGACGGCCCACACGCCGACAACAGCAAGCAGCAGCAGGGCGATTTGAATGGGACTCATACAAGCCTCCCAAAGGAATCGAAATACAGACGCTGTTCATGGTACCCCAAAGGGGACCGAACATGCCAAGAGCAGCAACGTGGGACAAAATTATCAGCAGCTACCTCGGTGCATTCCCGCTGCGGTCGCGTTCGCTTTGCTCTACGCGCCATTCTTCCCAACCGCGGCCCGCAGGCTGCCAGAACGCGCCGCGCTCCAGCCCCTCGGGCAAATAGCGCTGATCGACCCAGCCTTCGGGATAATCATGTGGATACTTATACACACCGTAATCATCGCTGCCCGGGCGATGGCGATCGCGCAGATAACTAGGCACCTCGCGAAGCCCACTAGAATGGATATCGGCCAGCGCCGCATCGATCGAAGCCTCACACGCATTGGACTTAGGCGCCAAACAAACATAGAGCGCAGCCTGCGCGAGGTTAATACGGCACTCGGGATAGCCAATAACCTCGGCAGATTTAAACGCAGCATGCGCTATAAGAAGCGCCTGCGGGTCAGCGTTGCCAACGTCCTCAGAGGCATGAATCATAATGCGACGGGCGATAAACTTAGGATCCTCCCCTGCATCGATCATGCGCGCGAGCCAATAGATCGTGGCATCGGGGTCACTACCGCGCATGGACTTGATGAACGCACTGATGATGTCGTAGTGCATGTCGCCGTTTTTGTCATACGTAAAGCCGCGACGCGGGTTGGCAATCTTTACGTCATCCACGGTGATGGGATAGCGCTCCCCCGCCGACGGCGCTGGCGTTCCCTCGGTATCGGGACGCGTGACGGCAATCTCGCTCGCCAGCTCAAGTGTCGTCAGGGCCGAGCGTGCATCACCCGCGGCCAGCGTACAAATGGTCTTGACCGTATCCTCATCGGCCGAGAACTTACCGTTCAGGCCATGCGGAGCCTCGAGCGCACGCTCGATCAGCGTGGCTATGTCCTCGTCCTTAAGGTGTTCAAGTTCCACCACACGACCACGCGAGAGCAACGCCGAGTTGACCTCGAAGTACGGGTTCTCCGTCGTGGCACCAATCATAATGACGGTACGGTTCTCAACCGCATGCAGCAATGCATCCTGCTGTGACTTCGAAAAGCGATGAATCTCGTCGATAAACAGGATGGTGCGACGGTCGTACGTATTCAGACGCGTCTTTGCCTCGTCGATCACGCGACGCAGGTCCTTCACGGTACCCGTGACGGCGCTGACCTCGACAAACTCACTCTTGGTATGGTTGGCGATAATGTGGGCCAGCGTCGTCTTGCCCGTACCGGCCGGCCCGTACAGTATCACGCTCGAAAGCACATCGTGCTCGATCGCGGCACGCAACCATGAGCCCTTACCGACGGCCTTTTGCTGGCCCACATACTCGTCGAGCGAATTGGGGCGCATGCGCACCGCAAGCGGCGCATTCTGAAAGGAACGCTCGCGCGTCGAAGCAGAAAAAAGGTCGTCCATAGCCATCCCGTGTATCAATCAAAAACGTTTTCCACTAACAGTATACCGAATTAATACGAACTACCGTTCGTTAATATAGGTACGGTGCGGAAACTTCAATCCCGGAAACAGCTTGCTCGTGAGCTCGCAGAAATAACCGTCCGTCATGCTCGCAATGTAATCCACGACCGCCTGGTCCTTATCATTCTGCCAGGCATAGGCGCGATCGTAGTAGGAAAGCTGCTGCTCAATGCGCGAAATATGGTGCTTAAAGATGTACGAGGAC
>URIJ01000144.1 GCA_900547835.1 uncultured Collinsella sp. | reverse complement strand
GAAGTGCCGCCGACGTCGATGCCGATGTAATACTGCTTAGGTTCCATGGGAGCCCGCCTTTCTCGTTTAAACATTGCCTGTATGGTACCGCTCCCAAGGCAAAAACCTGCCAAAAAGGGGCAGGTTTGTTTTGGCAGGTTTTATTTGGGAAAACACGAAGGCCCGCCCAACAGGTCGCGCAGCCCTTCGCCAAATACAAAGGCGCCGGGAGACGGAAAACTCCCAGCGCCCGTGAAAGGGACTGAATTGTCTGGTGAACCGCACACTCCATCGCGGCGATAACGCCGACTAGGCCTTAAGCGCCTGCAGCAGCTTGTGGACCTCGATGAGCTCCGTGGCCATGACGCGCATGGTCTCGGTGCCGGCCATCTGGTCCTCGGCATGCAGCAGAATCAGCGGGGCTTCGCCGTTACGCTCGCCGTTAGCCTCCTTTTTGAGGAGCCCCATATGGACATCGTGTCCACCGTTGTAAGCCTCGTCGCCCTGCTTGATAAGTTCCTCGGCGGCGTCAAAATCGCCCTCCTTGGCCTTTTGCACGGCATTGATGTACATGCTCTTGGCGGTACCGACGTAGCTGATGATCTCGAAACAGGTCATCTGCAACTCGTTCATATCCTCCATATGCTGCACCTAGCCCATCACGCTGACGCAGTGATCGATGATGCCGGCAGCGTTCATGCGGCCGTAGTCGACCATGTTGATGACCTCGACCGGAAAACGACCGGCGGCCTCCTTCTCAAAGTCACCCTTGGTGTAGCCGATCTGCGGGCCAAGCAGCAACATGTCGCACTCGTCCAGGTGATCGTGGGCCTCGTTCATGGGACGAGCCTCGACCTCGATGTCCAGACCGCGGTTCGCGACCTCAGTCTGCATCTTCTGGACCAGCAGACTCGTGGACATGCCGGCATTGCAGCAAAGCATGATCTTCTTCATGGTTTCCTCCTTATAACTGCGCGGCGCGCAGACGACAACTGGTTTTATTCCTTGTGGTTACTGTACCCACCCCCTGTGCCTCAACACAAGAGGAGAGCCGCGGACACCGGCACCGCGTACCGGCGCCCGCAACGGTGAAAGGGAGAACGACGTTTAAGCGTTCTGCTCGGCAAGGGCCTCCTGCTTGGCGATGGCCTTCTCGGAGATCCTCATAAAGGGCAGGTAGACAGCCATGACGATGACAAGCTCGAGCGCCTGCCACACGCCAGCGCGCCAGTCAAAGCCCGTAGCAAGCAGAGCGTTGATGACGGGAGGCATGGTCCAAGGCACCTGGGCAATGCAGGGGCTGATGATGCCTGCGCAGGTCAGACCATAGGTGATGCCGATGAACAGGTCGGGAAGGAGCACGAACGGAATCATGAGCGGCAGGTTGTACACGATGGGGTAACCATAGATAACCGGCTCGTTGATGTTAAACAGGCCAGGAACGAGAGCCATCTTGGAAACGGTCTTGGAAGCCTTGTTCTTGGAGAACAGGAGGGTATCGAGCAGGAGCATGAGGGTGCAGCCCGAGCCGCCGATAAGGGCAAAGCTGTTGACGATCTGCATGTTCATGTAGTGGTCGGGCTGGATGGTGCCACCGGCGGCAAAGGTAGCCATGTTGTCGACGATGAGCATGGTCAGGATCGGCTCGACGGTAGCGCCAGAGATGGTGGACTGGTGAATACCGACGCAGAACAGCAGGTTCGCAAGGGTGTAGATGAGGATAACAGCCCACGGACCGGCGTTCATGATGCTCTTAAGCGGGTTGGAGATGCACGTGGAGATGATGGTGCACAGATCGGTACCGGCAAACACGGCGAGCAGGGCCGCGGCAACAGCGAAGATCGAAAGGTTGAGCAGCATCGGGATCATGACGTTAAAGGAGTTGGAGACCGCGGGAGGCACGCCCTCGCCCAGCTTGACCTTAAGCTTCTCGACGCCGGAGATCTTGATGAAGAGCGTAACGGAGAGCAGGGCGATGATAATAGCCGCGAACAGACCGTTGGTACCGGTGTTGGCAGTCGAAAGGGCGCCCGTGACCTCGGCAGAAGTGATCTTGTCGGTGAGCAGCGGGCTCGTGGCGGCAAGCGTGGCGGTGATCTGCTGCGGCATCATGATGACGAAAGCGGAGATGGCGACGACCATGCAGGCAAGCGGGTTATCGAAGCGCTCGTTCTTAGCGAGGCTGTAGCCAATCAGTCCTGCCAAGATAATGGCAGAGACGTTGAGGGTGCCCAGCGTAATTGCCGAACCCCAGGTCTGAAGGTTGGCAAGGCCCGCCGCATCGAGCGGGAACAGGGGGAACACAACATTGTTAATAAGAACCGCGATACCCGCAAGGATATAGAGCGGCGTGATGGTTGCGAAGGCATCGCGCAGGGAACGCAGGTGAACCTGGTTTCCCACCTTCGCAGAGACCTCGGCAAATTTGTCGAGGAAGCTCTTTCCGTTTTCACTGGCCATGATTGCTCCTAACTATCAAATCCGGCCTTTTCCTATGCGCACGGTGGTCTGTCGCCCTTTGCCACCAGATGTGCCATGTTTTGCGCGCGGCGGCGCGCGGTCTGGGCGTTCGCCTGGTCGCTAGTCAACCACGTGGGTCGTTGCGACCTGCTTGAGCCAAGCTGCCGACTTCTTAAGGCGGCGCTTGTAACCGTCCATGAGATCGACCTCGACAAATCCGTAACGGTTCTTAAAGGCATTGGCCCAAGACCAGTTGTCGATGACGGCCCAATAATGGTATCCGCGGCATTTGGCGCCCTCGGCGATTGCCTTGGCGACCCACTCCAGGTGCTGGCGCACAAAGTCGACGCGGTAGTCATCCTGGATGGTCCCTTCGGCGTCACGATTCTTGTATTCGTCCATGATGCCGATACCGTTCTCGGATACAAACCACTCAAGATCGGGGTAATTCTTAGCGCAGTCCATGCCAAAGTCGTAGAGACCCTGCGGGTAGATCTCCCAGCCGCGGCTCTCGTTCATAACGGCGTCGGGCCACACGTACTCGTCGGCAAAGTGCGGCAGACCGCACTGGTCGATCTTGCTCGCCGGAGCCTGAACGCGCGTAGGGTGGTAGTAGTTGCAACCGAGCCAGTCGACAACACCCTGCTTGAGGATCTCTTGGTCGCCGGCACGGAACGGGAGTTTAACGCCGCCCTCGGCCAAGCTGTCGAGCACGTCGGCGGGAAGCTCGCCCTTGGTAATAAGGTCGAGCCACCAGCGATTGTTGATGCCGCCGGTCATACGCACGGCCTCGAGGTCTGCCTCGCTGGGGTTCTCCTTGGTGTAGACCGGGGTAAAGCAGTTGATCATGCCGATCTTGGCATCGGCGCGAACGGCTCCCTCGTCATAGGCGCGGCGATAGTTGGCCACGGCCAGCGCGTGCGCCAGCGAGATGTGATACTGAACGGTGCGAGCGCGGTTATAGTCATGGAGCTGCGGGAACCACACGCCCTCCTGGTAGCGCTGCTCGGGCTCGACGATGGGCTCGTTAAAGGTGAACCAGTACTTAATCTCCTGGCCAAACTCGTGGAAGGCGACGTCGGCGTAATGCGCGTAAGCCTCGACGACCTCACGGCTCTCCCAGCCGCCACGGTTAAAGAGGTAGGTGGGCATGTCAAAGTGGTACAGGTTGACGAACGGCTCCAGGCCGGCCTCGCGAGAGGCGCGGAACAGCTCGTGATACCACGCGGCGCCCTCCTCATTAAGGTTGCCGTTAGCATCGAGCAGGCGACTCCACTGGATGGAGGTGCGATAAGTATCCAGGCCCAAGTCCTTCAAAATGCGAAGGTCCTCCTGGTACTTGGCCATAAAGTCATTGCCGGCATAAGAGCCAACGCGGTTATAGAACGAATCCAGATCCTGGATGGACCAGGTGTCCCACAGGTTCTCGAGCTTGCCGCCCTGGTTCCATTGGCCCTCAGTCTGCGGGCCGGACATAGCGGCGCCAAAGAAGAAGTCGCCGGGCAGCTGATACTGTGCCATCGAAGTCCTCGCTTTCGTGTTCTAGAGCTTCCGGTTGGAGACGGGTTTGCCTTGGCAGGTTATCCGGCGCGGGCGCGCACCGGTTATCTGGGTATCCAACCCGCCAAAACAAAACCGTCCCCAAACGGTCGGTCCTACCGAGCGGCAGGGTTCCGTTTGTTGGCTACAACTATAGCGCTCTGATTTTATAAGTAAAGCGTCTTTTTCTTTTTTCTTTCTCGAACTTCTTAGATAGGAGTTATATGGATGCCTCGCAGAGGGTTATACTTACTTATGCATTTATGTATGTCGGAAAGGGGGTTCCATGATTCCCAAATACGAGGCAATAGCTGCAGATATCCGCCGAAGCATCGAGGACGGTGCTCTTAAGCCGGGCGACAAGTTGCCCACCGTCGTCGAGTTCTGCGAGCTCTATAGCGTTTCCAAAATCACCGTCAAACGAGCGATTGAGCAGATTACCGAGGAAGGTCTTATTACCAGTCGGCGCGGATCGGGCACCTACGTCAAGGACACGGCGGGGCTTCCCGGCAAGGCGTTTTTCCAGGGCAAGAACGACCGTGCCCAGGGCTTTTCGTATGAGCACCGCGGGGAGAAGGTGACCTCGGTGGTCTACGATTTCTCGATTGTCAATCCACCGGCGGACGTCGCTGCCCAGCTGGGAATTGCCGAGGACGACTTTGCCTACCACATCGTGCGCGTGCGCCAGGTCGACGAGAAGCCCATCGTTATCGAGTACACCTATATGCCCCTCGAGCTGATCCCGGGCCTTAAAAAGAAGGACCTGTACGGATCGATCTATAGCTTCATCCGCGAGCAGTGCGGGCTGAAGATTTCGAGCTTCCACCGCACCATCCGTGCCGTGGCGGCAACCGAGGAAGAAGCTGAGCGCCTGGACACCAAGCCCGGCTCTCCCCTGCTCGAGCTCAACCAGATTGGCTTTTTGGATAGCGGCATCGCCTTTGAGCATTCGATCTCGCACAACGTCGGCGACCGCTTTGAGCTGCACAACGTAACGTTGGCATAGGTTTTTGTAGTCATGCGGGCGCTCGTTTTGAGCAGTTTTGCGCGGCGCCCGCGCAACACCATGGGGGTATGAACATGTCCGATTTGATTAAACTGACGCCGATTTTCCACGAGAAGATCTGGGGTGGCCGTCAGCTCGAAACCGTATTTGGCTACGACATTCCGGAGGGTCCCATCGGTGAGTGCTGGGCCATCTCGGCCCATCCCAACGGCGACTGTCAGATTGCGGAGGGCCCGTATGCAGGTCACACGCTTTCGTGGCTGTGGGCCGAGCACCGCGAGCTCTTTGGCAATTGCGAGGGCAAGGAGTTCCCGCTGCTCATTAAGATTCTGGACGCCAAGGACGACC
>URIJ01000143.1 GCA_900547835.1 uncultured Collinsella sp. | reverse complement strand
ATATGCAGGGCATCGTGGAGACCATGGTCGCGGAGCTCGCCTGTTCGTGCGCGGCCCACAAGCAGGCGCGGCAGGCGGCAGGCACACGCGTCAGCATAACCATTGCCGAAGAAGCAACGGCAATGATTGAGCGCGCGCTCGACAAAGGCAGACATGTGGGTATCAACGAGGTGGCCGAGAGGCTCTACACAAGCCGCTCCAAACTATGCGCCACCTTTAAGGCCCAAACTGGCGAGTCCCTGGGCGCCTACATACGAAGGCGTCGCATGGAGCGGGCGCAGGACCTTTTGGCAGATAGCTCGCTTACGATAGCGCAAGTGGCAGAGCGTCTAGGCTACCCTCAGCAAGCCGCCTTCGCCCAAGCCTTCAAACAATACACCGGCACCACCCCCACCGCTTGGCGCTCCCAGCATCAATAAAAAGACGGCAAAGGGACAGCCCCATGAGTTCCACACGCAATGTGACAAAGGGACTGTCCCTTTGTCACATTTACAAAAATGGGCGCGCCAACGGCGCGCCCATTCACTCTATTCAATTCAGCCTGCCTGACCCGAACGGCCGAGTCGTTGCAGAACCCGGAAGCCCCGGCAGGGCGGGTGCTTGCTCAAAATGAGTTCCGCACGCAAAGAAGGCCACTTAATGTGGCCTTCGTCTTGCGCAGGACTGTTTGAAATTTTGAGGAAGCACCCGCCCTGCCGGGGCTCCCGGGTTCCCGCTTACGAGAGCGACGTTCTCAGCAACTCGTTGAAGAGCTTGGGGTTGCCCTTACCGCGGCTCGCCTTCATGCACTGGCCCACCAAAAAGCCGATGACCTTCTGGTTGCCGTCACGATACTGCTGTGCCTGATCGGCACAGTTTGCCAGCACCTCGTCCACGATCGGCTGCAGCGCGCCGGCATCGCTCACCTGACGCATACCGCGCTCGTCGACGATCTTATTGGGGTCGTCGCCGGTCTGGGCCATGGCCTCAAAGACCTCGTGCGCCTGGTTGGAGCTGATGGCGTCGGTCGCCAGCAGCTTAGCAAGGGCTGCCACCTGAGCCGGCGCGATGCCGGACTCGGCGAGCGACACACCCGCGCCCTTAAGGTAGGCGATCATCTCGTTCACCAGCAGGTTTGCGACCGTCTGGGCCTCCTTGCCAGCCATACCGGCAGCAGCGACCTCAAAGAACTCGGCAAACTCAGGGTCGCCGGCGATCTGCTCGGCATCGGCCGCCTTAATGCCAAAGTCGGCCTCAAAACGGGCGCGCTTGGCATCGGGCAGCTCGGGGATCTCGCCACGGCAGCGGTCGATGAACTCATCGTCCAGATCGAACGGCGCCAGGTCGGGATCGGGGAACAGGCGATAGTCGTCGGCCGTCTCCTTCACACGCATGACCACGGTGCGCTTGCGGCTGGGCTCCCAGTGACGGGTCTCCTGGTAGATAATGCCGCCCTCCTCGAGCACCTCGGCCTGGCGGCAAATCTCGTAGGCAAGGCCGTCATGCAGGCTCTTAAACGAGTTGAGGTTCTTGAGCTCGGTCTTGGTGCCCAGCTTGGTCTCGCCGCGGCGGCGCAGCGACACGTTGCCGTCGCAGCGCATGGAACCCTTCTCCATGGAGCAGTCCGAAATGCCCAGCGTCACAAAGATGCGACGGAGCTTCTCCATAAACAGGCGAGCCTCCTCGGGCGTACGCAAGTCGGGCTCGGTCACGAGCTCAATCAAAGGCGTGCCGCAGCGGTTGTAGTCGACGAGCGACTCGGCCGCGGCGGTAATGCGGCCCTCGGCGCCACCCACGTGCACCATCTTGGCGGCGTCCTCCTCCATGTGGATGCGCAGGATGCGGATGGGCACCGTGTAGGAACCATCCTCGCGACGCTCGGGCATCTGCAGGTTGGACGCGTCATAGCTGGCCAGGTGGCCGGCGCGCTGGTTGCCCTCGCGCATGGTCGACGTCATGGACGTGGACAGGCCCTCGGCGTTGGCCGAGGCGCTCGCCAGGCTCTGGGCCTCGGCCTCGCCAAACGCGCAGTCGGGGCGCTCGGCGGCACCGCGACCGGTCACGTCCAGGTCCAGGTGACCGTACATGGCAAAGGCGACCGGACCCTGCGTGGTCTGGAAGTTCTTGGCCATATCGGGATAGAAGTAGTGCTTGCGGTAGAACATCGAGTGGCGCTGGATCTCGCAGTTGGTGGCGAGACCGGCCTTGACGATGCTCTCGATGGCGCGCTTGTTGGGCACCGGCAGGGCGCCGGGCAGGCCCAGGCACACCGGGCACACGTTGGCGTTGGGCTCGTCATCGTGGCTGAGCTTGCAGTTGCAGAACATCTTGGTATCGAGTGCGGTGAGCTCGGTATGGATCTCCAGGCCGATCACGGCCTCCCAATCCTGCAGGACCTCGGAAAGCTCCTTCATTACAGCTCGCCTCCCTTCCCGGCAAAATCGGGCGCGACGGAAAGCGCGGGCGCACCCGTGGCGGCATCGGCAAAGCCGCGCTCCAGGGCGCGGGCAAACGTGAGCAGCTGACGGTCCTTAAACGCCGGACCAACCAGCTGGGCAGAAACGGGCAGCTGAGTATCCTCGCCCAGGCCCAGCGGCACCGAGATGCCACCGTTGCCGCAAATGTTGAGCGAGATGGTGTACAGGTCGGAGAGGTACATCTGCGTGGGGTCGCTGATCTCGCCAAACTTAAAGGCCGTGCGCGGCGAGGCGGGCATGAGGATGGTGTCCACCTTGGCATACGCGGCGTCGTAGTCCTGCGTGATGAGCGTGCGGGCCTTTTGCGCAGCGTAGTAGTACTTGTCGTACACGCCCGAGCTCAGCAGGTAGGCGCCGAGCATCTGACGGCGCTTGGCCTCGGCGCCAAAGCCGTGGGCGCGCGACAGCGAGCTCTGATCGGACAGGTTGGCGCAGCCCTCCTCCTGATAGCCGTAGCGAATGCCGTCGAAGCGCGCCAGGTTGGAGAACGCCTCGGCCGGGCCGATGACGTAGTAGGCGGCGATGGCGGCGTCCAGGTGCGGCAGGTCGACCTCGACCAGCTCGGCGCCCTGGTTCTGCAGCTCCTGGGCGGCGCGATGAACAGCGGCCTTGACCTCGGGCGTCAGGCCCTCGGCCTCCATAAACGCGGGGATGATGCCCACGCGCTTGCCCTCGATACTGTCGTTGAGATGCTCGGTAAAGTCGACGGCGCAGTCCTGGCTGGTGCAGTCGTACGGATCGTGGCCCGCACCGGTAAGCGCGTTCATGGCCAGCGCGACATCCTCGACCGTGCGGCCAAAGGGCCCCACCTGGTCGAGCGACGAGCCAAAGGCAACCACGCCGTAACGGCTCACGGCACCGTACGTGGGCTTAAAGCCCACCACGCCGCACAGCGACGCCGGCTGGCGAATGGAGCCGCCGGTGTCCGAGCCCAGCGAGAGCGCGACCTCGCCCGCGGCGACGGCGGCAGCGGAGCCGCCCGAAGAGCCACCGGGCACGCGCTCGGTATCCCAGGGGTTGTTGGTGCGGTGGAATGCCGAGCTCTCGGTGGAGCTGCCAAAGGCAAACTCGTCCATGTTGGCCTTGCCCATGGGCAGGCAGCCGGCATCGAGCATGCGCTGGACGCAGGTAGCGGTGTAGATGCTCTGGTAATCCTCGAGCATGCGAGAAGCGCAGGTAGTGCGCGTGCCCACGAGGTTCATGTTGTCCTTAATGGCCAGCGGCACGCCCGCGAGCGGGGGCAATGTCTTGCCTGCGGCACAGTCGGCATCCACGCGCGCAGCGGCCTCGAGCGCGAGCTCGGGCGCCACCTGCAGGAATGCCTGGACCCCACCCTCGCGCGCCTCGATGGCGGCAAGGGAGGCCTGGGCCACCTCGGTAGCGGTAAAGTCGCCGGCGGCAACGCCCGCGGCAATCTGGGCGGCGGTAAGGGAATCGAAGCTTAGCGCCATTACTCGCTCTCCCCCTCTCCCAAAATGGACGGCACGCGGAAGTAGCGGTCGCGCGCGCTGCCGGCGTTTTCGAGCGCAACGTCGAGCGGCAGGTCGCGCTCGGGCTCGCGCAGGTCATCGCCCATCACGTTGGACAGGCTTCCGATGGGATGGAACGTGGGCTCCACGTCGGGCAAGTCATATTGCAGGACGGGCTCGAGCATCTGGACAGCGTCGTTCAGGTAGGACGTCATCTGGGTGAGCTCGTCATCGGTCAGTGCGATCTTTGCGTACTCGGCGATGCCGCGCACGTCTTTCTCGCTGAGTGCCATAGGCGCTCCCTTCCGCATAACAGATAAACCGCTCTAGTATACAAGGCAACGCCGCTTGGAGCAGGTGCTTTACCCAAATGCAGCGAAAACGTAACGAGGGCGGCGGTTTGCAGGTGGAGGGCTGGCGGTTCTGCAGCGAAAGCGCACCGTCCATAGCGAAAACCGTCTCGCCCGCAGCGAAGGCCGTCCCGCCCACAGCAAAAAGCATCACAACATTCGACGCTTTTCGCCAAAATCGCGATTTTCATCGAATGTTGTGATGGTTTGGAAGCCCCGACCACCACAAAGGTGCCTGTCCCCGTTGCGGTGGTTCTGAAGAATGTCTTATGCCGAGGCCTTGGCCTTGCGGCGCTTGCGGACCGCGTGGATCACGATGTCCAGCAGCAACAGCACAATGGCCACGACCACGATGAGCACGGCAAACTCGCGCTTGCCCCAGTGGCGGCCGGCCAGCGACTTTTGCTTGTCGACGTCCTTCTTGTTGTACTTGGTGCGCACGCAATGCACCAGCAGGCGATGGTCGTTCACGCCATAGGGCGTGCAGGTGACAAGCGTCACCTTGTCGGCGCCGGGCTCGATGGTCAGCGACTCCATCTCCTCGGGCAGCACGACCTCGGAGTCCACCATCTTGTAGGCGAGCGTCTTGTTCATGGTGTGCAGCAGCACCAGGTCGCCGGGCTCCAGCGAGTGGATGTCGTCGAACATGCTTAGGTTGCGCATGCCCGAGTGCGCGGTGAGCACGCAATGCGTCGAGGTGCCGCCCACCGGCAGGCTCGTGCCCTCCAGGTGGCCGACGCCCGCCATAAGGACTTCCTCGCTCGTGCCGTGGTAGATGGGCATGCTCACGTCGATGGAGGGGATCTCGACCCAGCTCATCATGGGGTCGCGGTCAAAGATGAGCTGCTGAGCGTAGGGCTCGATCTGGTCGGCGGGAAGCTCGGTGGCCTCGCCCGCCAGCTGCTCGTTAAAGGAGCGAGCCTGGAGCAGGATGCGCTCGCGCTCCTCGGCAGACAGCGCGTCCACGGTGCTGGACACCGTGCTGATCTGGTTGAACACGCCCGAGGCCTCGAGCCGGTCCAAGATCCACGGCCAGGTCATAAGGCCCACGCCAATAAGGATGATGACAATGGTGATGAGACGGTCGGCCCAGCGCGGCAGCC
>URIJ01000142.1 GCA_900547835.1 uncultured Collinsella sp. | reverse complement strand
GACAGGGCGCCCGCGGCGAGCGCCGAGGCAAACCCCCGGCGCGACAGCTCAACATTAAACGCGCGCATCGTTAGCACACCCCCTCGTTGGGCATCGTCCATGCGTGATGGTCGGTATGCAGCAGCTCCTCGGCCAGCGGCGAGAGCGGCTCGCCCAAGAACTCGCGGTAGCACGCCTGGACATCGGGATTCTCGTGCGAGAAGCGAATGTCCGCAGCGGCATCCAGGCTCCACAGCACCTGGCCACGCTCAGCCGCCAGCTCGCAGCCGTCGTGGATGGGCTGACCGCCGCCACCGACGCAGCCGCCCGGGCACGCCATGACCTCAACAAAGTCATATCTCACACGGCCGTCGCGAATCGCATCGAGCAGGCGGGCGGCGTTGCCCAGCCCGTGCGCCACGGCAACGCGAACCTTGGTGCCATCGATATCGGCAACGGCTTCCTTCCAGCCGTCGAGTCCGCGCGTGTCGGTAAAGAAATCGGCATCCGGGTTCTTGCCCGTCACCAGGTAATATGCCGAGCGCACGGCGGCCTCCATCACGCCGCCCGTGGCGCCAAAGATCACACCCGCGCCCGTGCCAAAGCCCAACGGCGTATCGAGCGGCTCCTCGACCAGCGTGTCAACGCTCACGTGGCTCGCGCGGATCATGCGCACCATCTCGCGCACCGTCAGCGCAACGTCCACGTCGGGCGCGCCGCCCTCGCCCATCATGCTCGGCAGCGCACACTCGGCCTTCTTGGCCGTGCACGGCATAACGGACACCACGAACAGACGCTCGGGCTCCACGCCCAGCACCTTGGCGTAGTATGTCTTGGCGATGGCGCCGAACATCTGCTGCGGCGACTTGGACGTGGACAGGCTGTCGACAAACTCGGGGTAACGCGCCTTCACAAAGCGTACCCAGCCCGGGCAGCAGCTCGTGAACATGGGCCAGCTGCGGCTGTCGCCCTCGCCCTTGGCGGCCTCGCCCAGGCGCTTGAGCAGCTCGGAGCCCTCTTCCATAATGGTGAGGTCGGCCGAGAAATCGGTATCGAACACGTACTCAAAGCCAACGCGGCGCAGCGCGCAAGCCAAGCGCTCAACGGTAGCCTCCTCGCGAGATATGCCGAGCTCCTCGCCCCAGGCGCTGCGCACGGCCGGCGCAATCTGCACCAGCACGATCTTGTCGGGATCGGCGAGAGCATCGAACACGGTCTCGGTATCGTCGCGCTCGCGCAGTGCGCCCGTCGGGCAATGCGTTATGCACTGGCCGCACGCGACGCAATCGGTCTTGCCGATCGGCGCGCGCCCGCGGGTACCCACGGCGGTATGCGTGGCGCGGTTGGTCAGGTCCCAAATCCCTAGCCCCTGCACGCTCTCGCACACCTTGATACAGCGCATGCATTTAATGCACTTGTCGTTTTCGCGGATGATGGGAAAATCGAAATCCCAGCCCTCGCCCGCCAAATGCCTTTGATACGGCAGATAGAAAATGCCCAGGTCGTTGGCGATGGTCTGTAGGTTGCAGTTGCCGCTGCGCACGCAGCTCGTGCATTGCGAATCGTGCTGCGAAAGCAGCAGCTGCACGTTGGTGCGACGGGCCTCGCGGGCCTTGGGGCTGTTGGTGTGCACCACCATGCCGTCGAGCACGTAGTTGTTGCAGGCGGCAACCAGCTGGTCGCAGCCCTCGACCTCGACCACGCACACGCGGCAGCCGCCGATCTCGTTTAGATCGCGCAGGTAGCACAGGGTGGGAATCTGGATACCGACGGACTTGGCCGCGTCCAGGATCGTGGTGTGCTCGGGTACCACGACCTCGCAATTATCGATAGTGAGCTTGACCATATTGAGTGCTCCGCTTTCGGTGTTGTCGCTGACAGTGGGGTTGTTGAGCTCTACCATTCCAGGCTCCTCCCTCCGCGGAACGCGCCAAAGCCAAAGTGGTCGCAACGCAGGCAGCGGCTTGCCTCCTGGCGCGCCTCCTCCTCGGTAAGGCCCTGCTCGACCAGATTCCAATCGTGAATACGCTCGCCGGCCTCGCGCTCACCCAGCTCGCAGCGGCCGCACTCGTGCTTGCCCTTAAACTGAACGGTCGGCAGCTCCACGTCGAGCTTGATCTTGTGGTCGAAGCCCAGATAGCGGTCGATGTTTGCCGAAGCCACGCGGCCGGCGTTGATGGCACGGATGACGGTGGCGGGGCCGGTCTGGCAGTCGCCGCCGCTAAAGAGGCCATCGAAGTTGGGCACGGCACCGTCCGAGTCGGTGACCACGCAACCCCACTTGCAGGCGATGCCCATGTCCTCAAACGGCTTGGAATCGATGTCCTGGCCAATGGCGACAAACACGCGCTCGCAGGGGATGACGCGCTCGGGCGTAGCGGCGGCACGCGGAGCCGGACGACCGCGGCGGGGCTCGCCGATAATCTGCGGTTGCACGCGCAGGCCGCTCACGCGACCATCTTCGCCCGTCTCGATGGCGAGCGGCGCCGTGAGCTCCAGAACCTCGCAACCCTCGGCCTGGGCGCCGGCAATCTCGGCGTCCTGGGCCGTCATATCGCAGATGCGACGGCGGTAGACGATGCTCACCTTTTCGGCACCGCAGCGCACGGCAGAGCGCGCCACGTCCATGGCCACGTTGCCGCCGCCGATGACGCACACGCGCTGGCCGCTCAGGTCGGGCAGTTCGTCGTCACCGATGGCGCGCAGCATCTTGACGGCCGACTCCACGCCGGGAGCCTCTTCGCCCGGAAGGCCAAGCTTCTTATCGCTGTGGGCACCGATGGCCAGGTAGACGGCATCGAACTCGTCGCGCAGGCGGGCGAGCTCCTCGCCGCTCACGGAGTGGTCGAGCTCCACGTCGACACCGGCGCTCAAAATCCAGTCGATCTCGGCCTGCAAGCGCTCGCGCGGCAGACGATAGCTGGGGATGCCGTAACGCAGCATGCCGCCCAAGTGGTGACGTTGCTCAAAGATGGTCACCTTATGGCCCATCACGGCCAGGTAGTAGGCGCAGGAAAGGCCAGCCGGGCCGCCGCCGATCACGGCGACGCGCTTACCGGTGTCGTCCACTACATGCGGTTTGTGGTCGTTGAGGTCGCTGTGCTCAACGGCAAAACGCTTGAGGGCGAGGATGTTCATGGGGTCGTCGACCATGCCGCGGCGGCAGTGCATCTCGCAGGGATGCTCGCACACCAGGCCGCAGACGAGCGGCAGCGGATTGTTCTTGCGGATGACCTTGACGGCATCGGCATAGCGGCCGGCCTCGACGAGCGAAATGTACCCGGGAATGTCGACGTGCGCCGGGCAGCCCGAGACGCACGGAGCGCGGGCCTCGCGGTCAAAGCCACAGGAGTGCTCGCGGATGTGGTGCTCAAAATCGTCACGGAAACCGCGGATAGCCGTAAGCGCCATGGCGCCGGCCTCGTAACCGATGGCGCAATCGCTCGAAAGATAGATGGTGCGGGCGGTGCGCTCGATCAGATTGAGCGTGGACTCGTCGGCGCGGCCCTCGAGCACATCGGCGAGCAGATCGCTCAGCGCGCTCAGGCCCACGCGGCAGGGCGTGCACTTGCCGCAGCTCTGGGTGGAGCACAGGTTGACGAGCGCTGCCGTAAACTCGACGGGACACGGGGCGAGCGAGCTCACCGCCAGACGACGTCCGAGCGCATCGTGCAGGTCGTCCATGACGGCCTGAGCGTGGCTGCGTTCCATTACGTGCAGTCGAGCCATAAGATCCCCTCTCACATGGCAGCCCGGAGGCGAGGCCGGGCGAAATTGCTACACGCACAACACTGACCTAAAAAGTTGTGAGGTCTCCATACGGTTCGGCAGGCGGTATAAAATGTCACCCTCAGCGGTGAAATAGAACATTACCGCAGATAAATGCCATATTTGATAAAACGCGTTACCAAATTGCAATATTCAATGTGAAAAAGAGCGCCTTACTATTTTTCCTTTTTGATCCGTTTTCCTCCGTCCCCTTCGGATCACATGATCCCTTGGGAATGGAGGAAAACGGATCGTTTTTGGTGCAAAAGGGCCAGGTTTGTTTGCACCAATCTCACTTGCGCTAGATAAAGAGCTCGCATTCCTTCCGCACGACGCAAACCTTGCTCAGCATCTGGGAAACAGCGGATAGCTTGTTGGGATCAAGCTTACGAGCGCCTCGCGGACATACGGCAATGCAGCGCATGCAGGAGATGCACGCCTCGCCAGCTGCTCGTTTGGGGTCACCCTTGTCGATAGCACAAACGGGGCACGCCGCGGCGCATGCACCGCAGGAAACGCAATCCTCTGTTGCCTCGGGTGCCATGCGGTGACCTCCGGCTTGTTTATAAGGACGATTGCCGGGAATAGAGGGCTCGGATGTATCCTCAGCCAACAGCTTTTGCTGAATTTGCTGCGCAAACTCTGCGAGCTGCGCCGCATCCTGCGCATCCGGACGACCGGCAGCAAACTGTCGCGCAATGGAATGTTCTGCAATGGCTGCAACTGCCGCGATCACCCGGAATCCCGCATGCTTCGCAACGTCCTCCAGCTCTACGAGCGTGTCCTCAAACGCGCGGTTTCCGTATACACAAACCAAAACAGCCCGAGCCCCGTTGCCGCGCACCATGTCCAACCGGTCAGCCACCACAGCCGGGATTCTACCGGCATACGCCGGCACAGAGATTACGGCCACGTCGTCCTCAGTCATCGAGACAGCGTTGAAATCCAACCCGCTATCGGTCAGATCGACGGTAACGGTATTCTTGCCCAGTGCCCCGGCCACAAGGCCTGACACCTTCTGCGTTCCACCCGTCGGACTAAACACAATTTCGAATACGCTCATCGAGGCACCCTCCCCTACGCCTGGCAACGCGTCAAGCCGCTTTCACATCCAGCCAGAGTATACGGCACGTGGGGTCCCCGTTTTGATGCACCAAGCACCCCAATGCACCCACCCTACGCTGTCTGCCTCTTCGTTTTGTATAAATTACGGTACAAATTGTATATATTTACGGGATACCGCTGTGTTCTCCCGAGGTACCCCATCCTAGCCCGTGCAAAAAACGGAGTATTCTGCAACGTAACCACGCCAGCACCGCCGCGGGTGGGCAAAACTGTAGGGCGCCGTATCATTCTAAGTCCCGATATGGCGAGAATGACGCGCCCCTGCTCCGGAAAACGGCGAAATCTGACTCAGAACGCTCGCCAGGGATATCCGAAGGCCACCGTTGGCGACGTCGGATCATATGCAGACAACTCGAACTGCAGAATACTCCAAAAAATGCACGGCGCACCCCATGGGACCCATTGCCGCATGGTAGGAAACAGGCCCACGGCATCCTCTAGATGCATTCCCGAGGAAATCACATTTGAACTAGCGATCGGATACGGCAAACAAAAAGGGCCCCGAGC
>URIJ01000141.1 GCA_900547835.1 uncultured Collinsella sp. | reverse complement strand
CCACACCTACGCCGGTATGCAGTTCCGCTTGGCGTGCGCCAATCTCATGGACGAGCAGGGACACGAGGAACCAACGGCGCGCGTCAAGGTCACGCCGGCGTTCAACCTGCCCAGCAGCTACGTCTTCCACACCGTCGGCCCCATCGTGCCCAGCCATAAGCCTGGCCCTCGCGAGGAATTGCTACTACGCCGCTGCTACACCAGCTGCTTGGAAGAAGCGACGCGCCGAGGACTCGGCACGCTTGCATTCTGCTGCAT
This sequence comes from uncultured Collinsella sp., assembly GCA_900547835.1. GTDB lineage: Bacteria > Actinomycetota > Coriobacteriia > Coriobacteriales > Coriobacteriaceae > Collinsella. Next base: position 5,131 of record URIJ01000141.1, on the reverse strand, counting down.
CTCGACAGGCGTGTTTGGCTATCCCCAAGAAGCTGCCGCGCGCGTGGCCATCGATGCCGTTCGCCATCATCTAGACCATAACGACCCTAACCTTAAGGTGATCTTCAATGTTTTTCTCGCGTCTGACGAGGCAATCTACCGCAGCCTTCTCCAAACAGATCGATAAGCTCCGAGCTGCACTCGATACATCTGACGCCGTGGTAATCGGTGCCGGAGCAGGACTCTCGACCGCCGCCGGTTACACCTATTCGGGCGAGCGTTTCAAGAAGCTCTTTGGCGACTTCGCCGCACGCTACGGTTTTACCGATATGTATTCCGGCGGCTTCTATCCCTATGATTCGCTCGAGGAGTACTGGGCGTTTTGGAGCCGCTACATTATGTGCAACCGATACGATCCCGTACCGACGCCGCTCTACGAACAGCTCTTGGGCATAGTGCATGACCGTGACTACTTTGTGCTGACTACGAATGTGGACCATTGTTTCCAGCGTGCGGGCTTTGACAAGCAGCGGCTCTTCTACACGCAGGGAGACTACGGCCTGTTCCAGTGCAGCAAACCCTGCTGCCAGGAGACATGGGACAACGAAGAGCTCGTGCGCCATATGGTCGCCACCCAACAGGACCTGCGCATTCCGTCTGCGCTTGTGCCCCATTGCCCTCACTGTGGGACCCCGCTTACGATGAATCTGCGCGCCGACGATACGTTTGTCCAGGACAAGGGTTGGTACGCTGCCGCCGATCGCTACCAGGATTTCCTGCGCCGCCACAGCAATATGCGAGTTCTGTTCTTGGAGCTTGGCGTAGGCGGCAACACGCCCGTCATCATCAAGTACCCGTTTTGGCAGATGACGGCCAAAAACGAGCACGCCGCCTACGCGTGCGTCAACCTTGGCGAGGCAGTCGCTCCGGCAGAAATCGCCAATCGCAGCATTCTGATCGACGCCGGCGCCGAGCGCGTAATAGAAGCACTTGCCGTTCAAGCCGTCAGATAGCGGAGGCGATACCGCCTTCAAACATGTACGTCAGCATCCAAAAACGACATTTTTTGACATCTTTGGATGCTGACGTACAACTTATTATATGGGCATCGTGCGGGTGATCCGTTTTCCTCCGTCCCCTTCGGATCAATTAGCCGTGGAAGCGGGCTGTGGGCGCGAGCGGTTGCTCGCGGAAGACGCGGTCGACGGCGGCGCGGTATTCGTCGACCTTTTTGGTCTTGCGCACGAGCTTGTGAACGGTAGCGGGATCAGCGAAAGCGCACTTGGCGTAGAACCACCACTCCTTCATGCGAAAGACTGCGTTACCGCCAATCTCTTCTGCATACGCTGAGAACAGCATGTCGTGGAAGCGCTGCAGGTCGGCTACCGTGGCAGCAGGGCCGCCCTTGACCATACGGGCAAGCGCAGGGTTCGCGAGCAAACCGCGCCCCAGCATCACGTGGCGTGTGCCGGGATAGGCAGCCACCAGCGCGTCCATGTCCTCTAGATCAAAGATGTCGCCGTTGTATGCCACCGGGAACGGCGCGCGCTCCAGCGTCTCGCCGTAAAACGCTTTGCGCGGCGAGCCCGTGTAACGATCCTTTTGCACGCGCGGGTGCACTATCAGCTCCGCCAGCGGCATGCGACAGTAAAGGTCGAGCACGCGCTCGTATTCGTCGTCGTTCTCGAGTCCCAATCTGGTCTTTACCGATACCGGCAGCGGAGAGCGTTCGCACACGTCACTCAAGAACACCTCGAGCTCATCCAAGTTGCGCAGAAAACCCGAGCCCTTGCCCTTGGCGACAACCGTTCCCGAAGGACAGCCCAGGTTAAGGTTGACCTCGCGATAGCCCATGTCGGCGAGCACCTGCGCCGCCCACACAAACTCGTCCGCATTCTTGGACATAAGCTGGGGGACGACGTTGAGTCCCTGGTTGTTGGCCGGATCAACTTCCTTAAACGCCTTGCCGCCAAAGCGATTGCCCACTCGCGGCGGCGGCAAAAAAGGCGTGTAGTAGCAGTCGAGCGCGCCAAAGCACTCGGCATGCACGCGACGGAACACATGCCCGGTAATTCCCTCCATGGGGGCCAGCGAAAGGATCATCTACTCTTCTCTCATATCAACGAATGTGACAAAGGGACTGTCCCTTTGTCACATTCCATTCAAACGGTTCAGGAACTCTTCGCAGGCGCGGGAGCGCAGGCGATATTTTTTCCACACCAAAAACGAGGCGATGGTAAGCGGCGGCTCAAATGGGATAAATCGAAGGTCGCTGCTTTCGTCCACCTGCAGCAGACTGCCAATGCCAACGGCGCACGCAGTACCCGAGCGCACCAGATGCGATGCGTTGCCGATCAAGTCGAAATGCCCCACAACGTTGAGGTCATCGATGGTAAGAGCACCGCCTGCCCACGCCGCCAAATCCAGCGCCCGATTCGACGTGCGCGAACTCAGCAGCAACGGCATCTTCGCAACGTCCGCAGGCGTCAGCACGTCCAAGTCGCCCCAGGGACCGCTCGCCGCAACGACCACGCCGGCTCGATCCACTTCGGGCATACGGATCCACTCGTATTTCTCGACGTTAACGGGCTCCAACAGCAGGGCAAAGTCGAGCAGACCACGCTCCAAGCGTTCCTCCACCGCGTCGGCATTACCGGTGTAAAGCTCAATCGTCACGCCGGGATGGTCACGACGCAGCTCCGCAAAAGTGCCGAGCACCAGCCGCATCGACTGGGTCTCGCCAGCGCCAATGCGGATATTGCCCGCAATGCCAAGCTCCCGATCTGCCAATTCCGACTCGGTCTGCTCCACCAGCGAGACAATCTCCTCGGCACGCTGGCGCAGGCGCATGCCGTCGCTTGTAAGCACGCACGACCGATTGGTGCGCTCAAACAGCTCGACACCCAGCTCGCGCTCCAAGTCGGCGATCTGGCGCGACAATGTGGGCTGTGTCACATGCAGCACGTTTGCCGCCTCGGTCATGTTTTCCTCGCGCGCCACCGCCAAAAAGTAGCGCAGCGTTCGCAGCTCCACGGCGCCCCCAATCCAGCTAAAGCCGTCCTTCGACTAGCCATTCGATTCTCGTATGTCCAGCTAGTCGATATAAGCAATATACATCATCGGCGCATCAACGTACGCTATAGCCATCCCATCAAGAACAAGGAGGACACCAAACCGCACAATGGACGAAAAGACTATCGCGAACCTGCGCGACGCCGGGTGCTGCGATGCGTTTATCGACGAGCTCTCGGGACTGCCAGGCGCGTGCGCCCGCATCTGTCGCCTCAAGACGTACCGCCGCGAGCTGCTCGAACGTGTCCACGCCGAACAAAAAAGACTCGAGACCCTCGACTACCTCATCTATACGCTGCAAGAAACCCATCAAATAAAGGAGTAGCCATGTCAAAGACCCTTGTAGCCTATTTCAGTGCCAGCGGTGTGACAAAAAACATCGCCGAGCGCCTTGCGAAAACAGCCGACGCTGGCCTATTTGAGATTGAGCCCGCCAAGCCCTACACAGCCGCCGATCTCAACTGGAACGATAAGAACAGCCGCAGCACGCTTGAGACCAACGACCCCACCTGCCGCCCCGCCATCGCCTCGAAGCCTTTGGAGCTCGATGAATACAGCACCATCTACCTTGGCTTCCCTATCTGGTGGTATGTTGCACCGGCGATTATCAAAACGTTCCTGGAATCCCAGAGTTTTGCCGGCAAGAAAATTGTCCTCTTTGCGACCTCCGGTGGCAGCGGCATGGGCAAGACCGCAAAGGTTCTTGAGGCCAGTGCACCCGGCGCCACAATTGTCCCGGGCGCGATACTCAATGGAGCAAGCGATGCCGAACTCAAGCAATTTGTCGAGCGTAACCGCTCGTAACGCCCAAATTCCGCTCGATTATCTCTGGTTAGAAAGGAACCTCCATGACCATTAAACAGACCGCAGGCCGCGATGCCTTGGGCAAGTTCGCCCCCGATTTCGCGCATTTTAACGACGATGTGCTCTTTAGCGAGAACTGGAACAACACCGACCTCGACCTTAAGACGCGAAGCCTCATCACCGTGGTGGCCCTCGTGGCGCAGGGCATCACAGACAGCTCGCTCGCCTACCACATCGCCAACGCACGCAAGCACGGCGTAGGTCAAAAGGAGATGGCGAGCGCCATCACGCACGTGGCCTTCTATGCCGGCTGGCCCAAAGCCTGGGCTGCGTTCAATCTTGCCAAGAAAGTCTATGCGGGCGACGGGACGGATAGCGCAGCGGCGCCAGAGGCCCACGGCGGGTTCTTTGGCCTTGGCGAGCCCAACGACGCCTACGCGCCGTACTTTATCGGCCAGAGCTATCTCAACGCGCTAACCGCCCCAGGCGATTACCTGCCCATCCACAACGTCACCTTTGAACCGGGCTGCCGCAACAACTGGCACATTCACCACGCGAGCAAAGGCGGCGGACAGGTACTGATCTGCGTCGATGGCGAGGGCTGGTACCAGGAAGAGGGCAAGCCCGCGCAGCGCCTGCACCCCGGCGATATCGTCGAGATTCCCGCCAACGTCAAGCACTGGCATGGCGCTACCGCCAACAGCTGGTTTAGCCACCTAGCCTTTGAATACCCAGGCGAGGATGCAAGCAACGAATGGCTCGAGCCGGTGGACGGCGAGCAGTACGGCGCGCTGGAGGACTAGGCTCGCGGTCTGCCCAAAGGAAACGCGGCAGCCCAGCACCAGCGGCCCTTCCAACCGCACCCCACGCAACGAGGTCTAATACTTTTCCGAGAAGTGAACGTCTGTTTTTGGACCCCCGAAGCATCGACATTTTTAGATGTCAAAACTGCAGGATTTGATCGGCAAAACCGCAGGAAATTGCAGCCTAAAAGTGTCAATGCTTCAGGGGTCCGTTTTTACTCGTTCACTTCTCGGAAAAGTATTAGACCCCGATTTGGCAAGGACCTCAATGTGACAAAGGGACTGTCCCTTTGTCACGTCATTCCGAGCGCAGGGCCTCCACGGGGTCTTTCTTGGACGCGCTACGGGCCGGCAGCAAGCCGGCAACCACCGTCAGAAGCACCGAGATTCCAATGAGCACCAGTGCGTCCTGAACGGGCAGGCTCATTAGATTGGGAACCTGTTTGCTCGCAAGCGCCCAGGCATTGACCGGG
>URIJ01000140.1 GCA_900547835.1 uncultured Collinsella sp. | reverse complement strand
AGCGCGGGCATAATGATCCTTTCGATTTCATTCGATGCCACCCATTATGCCCACCGCGCGCCCATGCCAAACCTGCGATGGCAAACGACGGCACGCAAGCCTCTTACGCAAGCCCCAGGTGCGACTTGACCTCGGCGGCACGACGACGGGACACCGGCACCGTCGAGCTCACGCGGTCAAGCCTGAGCTCCATCAACCCCGTGGAGCCAATCTCAACATTGTGCACGTCTTCCAAATTGACCAGATAGCTGCGATGAACGCGAATAAAGCCCTCGGAGACCAAGCGACGCTCGAGCGAAGAGATCGACTCATTGATCAGGTACGTTCCCTCGGCGCAGATGGCGTTGCAAAAATCGGCGCGCGCCTCAAAGTAGCAGACGTCTGCGGCGGGAATGAACACCTTTTTGCCCCCGCGGTCCACCGTCAGACGCAAAGGCTGGCGCGGAGCATGGATAACACGACGGGCACCCAAGGCTGCCTCGATCTTGTCGAGTGCCTTTGACAGGCGTGCGTCCTCGACCGGCTTGACGACATAGTCGACCGCATCGAGGTTATACGCATCAGCGGCAAATTCGGCAAACGCCGTCACAAACACAACCACCGGCGGCGTCTTTAGGTTCTGCAGCGTCTCGGCAAGCTCAATTCCCGAGCGACCGGGCATGGTAATGTCTAAAAACAACACGTCGGGCTTGTTCGACAGAATCGACTCCACGGCTTCGGTGACATTGCCCGCCTCGGCAATCTGACCCACACGCGTATCCTTTTCCAACAGATAGCGTAGCTCAGCCCTAATGGGAGGCTCGTCATCAACCACCAAGATGTTCCAGCCTTCGGACATATGTGCTTCCCCTCTTTTTCTCTCAATCCAACCGCGTGCTACGCCGTCAACGGCGCAGGCTCATGCGGCTCGCCGTTCAGCTCGACGATGACCTGCGTTCCCACGCCCTCCTGGGACTTCACGCGCATGCCGGAATCTTCTCCGTAAAAGAAATGGATGCGCTGAAGCACGTTGAAGAGCGCCAGGCCGCAACCTCGCTTGACGGAGCCGTCGGCGGTAATGCTCTCGGGCTCTTCCAGGCGATGTTGCTCAAACAGATGCGCGCAGACCTCTTCGCTCATACCGATGCCATCGTCCTCGACGATGATCTCCAAACCGTCATCGGTCTCGAAAGCCCTAACATGAATAGAAAGCGGCTCGGTCTCGCGCTGCGCGTGCTTGATGCAGTTTTCGAGCAACGGCTGCAAGATAAACGGCGGCACCATGCAATCGCGCACCTCAAAGTCGATATCGACCGAGACGCGCAGACGGCCGTCGCCATAACGAGCCTGCATAAGATTGATATAGCGAGTGCCCTGTTCCACCTCGTGCTCGAGCGTTGTGAGGGTATCGGAATCAGAAAGCGTCTGACGGTAGTAGTTGGAGAAGTCGATCAGCAGCGATCGCGCCTTGTCGGGCTCGGTTCGAACGAGCGACACGATGGTGCTGATGGTATTGAATAGAAAATGCGGGTCGACCTGCGACTGCAGGGCGCGAAGCTCCACGCGGGCCGTGAGCTCGTCCTGGCGCTCGAGCTCAAAGCTGGCGAGCTGCGTGGAAATGAGATCGGCAAAGCCCGAGGCCAACGCCGTCTGGCGCATATCGATGCTGCTCAGGCGGGGGTAATACAGCTCGAGCGTGCCCACGCAATGCCCGCGCACGGTCAGCGGCGCGACAATGCCGGCGCGCAGACGGGGAAAATAGCCGCCCGTCTCATTGGAGGCGTCGCGCGAAAATACACTCTGTTCGCCGGACTCGATCACGTTGAGCGTGGTCTTGAGCACGACCGGGGTGCCGGCAGGGCACTTTGCCGAGTCCTCGCCCCAGCTTGCCAACACCTGTTTGCCATCGGTAAAGCAGATGGCAGAGGCGATGGTCTCGGACAGGATAATTTTAGAGGCGCCCAGGGCCGCTTCGGGCGTAAGGCCGCGCGACGTGTAGGCGAATATTTTTGATGCGATGGCGAGCGTACGGTCGGTTGCGCTCGATGTGAGGTCGTCGGGGACCACAAAGACATACGAGAAAAAGAAGCACAGCATGACCAGGCCGGCAATAACGACAACGCCCGGAACGGGATTGGGATTATCGGTTAAATCCCAGATAAGCAGCAGGATAAGCGCCGGAACGACAATACCGAGCAGGATGGCCTGAACCACATGCTGGGCCGTACGAAAGACCTTGGTAGAGTTGTAGCTCTTGCCCAGAATCAGCCTGTTTAAATCCACCGTCATCCCCTTTTTTCTATCGCACCCATAGCAATAAAGAGGGCCGCAAGCGACCCTCTCCATTGCATTATGCAATCAAATACTGTGTTTTACATCAAGCCATCGATAAACGGTATCTTAGGCGCTGTATTTGTTGGCCTCGCCAAAGGTGCCAGCCTCGACGATCCAGCCGTCCTTCATGATGACGTCCATGTTGTCGGTGTTGAGCACGTGGATGTCGGCGGCGACGTCACCGTTGACAACCAGCAGGTCGGCGCACTTGCCGGCCTCGATGGAACCGGTCTCGTCCTCGATGTGGCACATCTTGGCACCGTTGAGGGTGGCGCAGGTGATGGTCTCGACCGGAGTGAAGCCGATCTTGTCGACGAACTCGTACATCTCCTCGATGGAGCAGGTGCCGTACGGGGTGACGAAGGAGAAGGAGTCGGAGCCGATCGTCATGACGACGCCGCGCTTCTTGGCCTCGCGCAGGCAGTCGTAGTTGCGCTGCAGCTCCTTCTCGACCAGGGTGCCCTCGTACTTGTCGTGCAGCTCGGGAACGTAGACGGGCGGATAGGTGGCGTACCAGGTGGGCAGGAAGGCGATCGTCGGGGTGAAGAAGGTGCCCTGCTCGGCCATGAGGTCCATGGTGCGCTCATCGATATCGAAGCCGTGGATCAGCTGCTCGCAGCCAAAGCGAACGGAATCGTAGGCAGCGGCGTGGTTGTTGTAGCAGTGGCTCCACACGGGGATGCCGACCATCTTTGCCTCTTCGACCACGGCCTGGATCTCCTCGGAGCAATAGTGCTGGTCGCGGCCGGAGTCCCAGCGCCAGATGCCGCCACCGGTAGCCCAGATCTTGATGGCATCGGGGTTCTCGCGCAGGCGACGACGGACGGCCTTGCGCAGATCCCAAGGACCGTCGACCTGGTCGCCCCAGGGATGGGATTCCTTGTTGAGCTCCTGGGTGCAGTGGTGAGAGTCACCGTGGCCGGCAACGCGGCAGAAGCCAAGGCCGGTGGCCAGAACGCGCGGGCCCTTGAAGACGCCCTTGTCGATGCAGTCACGGATCTGGATACCAAAGCGGCCGATCTCGCAGACGGTGGTGAGGCCGTGGGTGAGGCAGTCGTAGGCCTGCTTGACGGCGACGGCCTGCTTCTCGAGAAGCGGCTGCATGACCCAGTCGGTGTCATCGTCGGTCAGGTTGCCCGAGAAGTGCAGGTGGGTGTCGATCAGGCCGGGAAGGACGGTCTTGCCGGCGGCGTCGATGACCTCAACGCCCTCGGGAAGGTCCTGCATAGCGCCGGCGTACTCGATCTTGCCGTTGTCGTCGACGAGAACGAGGGAGTTCTCGACCGGCTCGGCACCGGTACCGTCGATGAGCTTGCCGCCAACGATTGCATACTTAGTGGACATGGTTCCTCCTTATGGATCCATATAGTGGGCGAGGCCGTGTTGGGTTAAGGCCTCACAAAGCTACCCAAGTGGCGCCGGGTTCGGTGCACGGAAGAGAGGGTCCCGTGCACCTGATCCGCCCCGGCTCGGCGTTACTTTTTGCGGGAATTGGTGAAGGCCATGAGGCCTAGGCCAATAGCCAACCAGCCGATCACGATGCTCCACTCCACCATGTTGAGGGAGGCGGGAGAGAACGGAATCACGAGCAGGCCGATGATGATGGCGCAGGCAGCAATAGCGAGGCCGATGCCAAACTTGCCGCCGGGAACTTCGTAGGGACGAGGCAGGTCGGGCTCGGTGAAGCGCATGCGCAGGCAAGCGAGGGCGACCATGCCGCAGGAGAAGATGAAGGCGAGAGCCGACACGTTGGTCAGAGGGATGAGCATGTTCTTGCCCAGGAACGGACCGATGACGGTGATGACGCCCAGAACGGCGCAGGCGAGCTTGGGAGCGCCGGACTTGGGATCGACCTCGGCGAACTTCTCGGGCAGCTGGCCCTTGCGGCCCATGGCGAGCATGATGCGGCTCGTGGCGCCGTAGAAGGAGTTCATCGGGCCCATGGGTCCAAGCGTGGCGATGACGAGCATGGCCAGGTACAGGAGCATGTTGATACCCTTGAGGCAGGCAAGCGCGGGAACCGGGCTCTTAACAAACTCATGCCAGTCGAGGATGGTGCCGAACGAGTAGATGCAGACCATGTAGAAGCCGCCGGCGGCCAGCAGGGCCAGGGAGATGATCTTGCCGAACTTGTTCCAGTTGAGGCCCTCGGCTGCTTCCTCAGCCTGCTGAGGAATGGTATCGAAGCCGGCGTAGAAGAACGGGGTCAAAACCAGGACCGACACGATGCCGGCGAACAGGCTGGTGCCCTCGGTAGCGGGCTTGCCGCCGCCAGCACCGGTGACCTGGGAGAACACGGGCATGGCGTGTTCCGGCGAACCGGTGAACAGCGAGACACCCATGGCGAGCAGCATGCCGCAGAGCAGAGCCTTGGTCAGGAAGGCCTGGAGCTTGGCGGCCGAGCTGGCACCGCGGAAGTTGAGGAAGATGACGTAGACTGCAAAGCCGAGCGCGATTAGCGTCGGGAACAGGTAGACGTCGGCGCCCAAGATGGTGTAGAGCTTGACGGCGCGCAGCCACTCAAGACCGGGCAGGCTGCCGAACATCTCGGACACGAGGGTCGAAATGGCGATGGCCTCCCACGGGCACAGGATGCCGTTGCCCAGGGCCAGGAGCCAACCGGTGATGTAGCTCAGCGTACGGCCAAAGCTACGATCGACATACTCGACGATGCCGCCCGAGATGGGGATAGCAGCCGTGAGCTCACCGAAAACAGCTCCGACGGGCACGAGGAAGATTGCACCCAAGAGGAATGCGATCATAGCGGGAACGGGACCGCCGCCCACGACCATCCAGTCGCCGACCTGCAGGACCCAACCAGTACCGATGATGGCACCGAAACCGATGGTGAAGAAGTTCCAGAGCGAAAGCGTTTTCTTCATGCCGCCGTTACCTTCGACTGCAACTTCTGCGTTCTTGTCCGCCATTGTTCCCCTCCTTTCCTTATTGACGCCTCTTTGGCGTCACCCCTTGCGCGGTCTGTTTTGCCGCGCGCTTTTATTTCGTGGCTTTAAGATACGGCCTTGGCACAGCAGCGCCGCTTGTGGCTCGACCGAAGGCAGAACTGCAAAACGAGCGGCGCCGTTTTTGGGACGAACGGC
>URIJ01000139.1 GCA_900547835.1 uncultured Collinsella sp. | reverse complement strand
GGCTGCCGACGCCGAGTGCATCATCATGCTCATGGAGTTCTACAAGCGCCTGGGCTTCGATCTGTCCAAGCTCCGCCTGCTCATCAACTCGATGGGTGATGCCCAGTGCCGTCCGGCGTACCGCGAGCAGGTCAAGCAATTTATCCTCGATCACGCCGACGAGATGTGTGACGAGTGCCGCGAGCGCGCCGAGCTCAACCCGCTGCGCGCCTTCGACTGCAAGAACGACCATTGCCGCGAGATCATGGCCGAGGCTCCGCTGATGGGTGACAACCTGTGCGACGAGTGCCGCGAACACTACGAGCAGGTCAAGCGCTATCTGGATGCCGCCGGTATCGAGTATGTCGAGGATCCCACCTTGGTGCGCGGCCTGGACTACTATACCCGTACCGTCTTTGAGGTCGAGGCCCCTGGCGCCGGCGTCGGCTCCATCGGCGGCGGCGGCCGCTACGACGGCCTGGTCGAGCTCGAGGGCGGCAAGCCTACGGCCGGCGTCGGCTTCGCCGTCGGTTTTGAGCGCGCCCTGCTGGCCCTACAGGCCTTTGGCGGCGACCTGGGTGCCGATGAGGCCCCGTGCGTCTACGTCGCCAACGCCGGCAAGGAGTTGCGCCAGAACGTCTTCGCCATTACGCAGGAGCTTCGCGCTGCAGGTATCGTGACCGAGGCCGACTACCAGGGCCGTTCGCTCAAGGCTCAGTTTAAGCAGGCCGACAAGGTGGGCGCCAAGCTCATCCTGGTCTTGGGTGGCGACGAGCTTGCCGCCGGCAAGGTCAAGGTGCGCGACATGCAAAGCCATGACGAGGTGCTCGCCGATCTGGACAACGTCGTCGAGGCGGTTCGCGAGCGCCTGTAGCGCATCTTTTTGAGCTTCGGGCCTGCTAACGTGCCCTGCTCATGGAGAGCGATTGTTACGGGGGTGTTTCGCTTTTATGCGGAATGCCCCCGTTTACGTATGCCGCCCACCGAGAAATACGACCATTTAGGGCAAAAACCTTTGCAATGCAGAAAATACTTTTGTGTGGTAAAGCGCAATCAGTGTCGAAAGTATTTCTCAAGCGCCTATAATGAATACCGCATGTTACGTGCATAGAAGGAGGAATGGGAGGAAACGTGGCTGAGAACCTAAGCAACCAGTCTGTACCCGAAGCCGCGGCGCGCGTCGCTGCCGTGGTCAACCGCCTCGTTAACCGAATCGGCTCGAATGCCGAGTCCAGGGAGCGTCTCGCCGAGATCGAGATCCCCGAGGAGCTGCGCGACAATCTGGCGCTGTTCTTGCGCCTGGAGCGCCGTGTGCTTAGCGAGTATGATCCCGAGATCGCGGACCTGTTCGACAAGATTTTGACAGCCGAGATTGTGGTCAATGCCGGCAACCCCGGTACCAGCGCTGCCGACGAAGCCGTCGACGAGCAGGGCGTGCCCACCGCCGACGAGCCCACTGCCGTGGCATTTCGTGAGGTCGTCGATTTGATCGACAGCCTGCCGCTCGATAAGCAGCAGGTCATTGTCCGCGCCTTTACGAGCTTTTTCCATCTGGCAAACCTGTCGGAGGAGAACTACCGTGTGGCGCAGCTGCGCGAGCGCGAGGCCGGTGCGTCGACCGATACCGAGGTCGATCCTGCCAACGAGCTTACCGTTGCCTATCACCAGCTGGTGAATGAGCTGGGTGCCGAGGGTGCCAACGAGCTGCTCGACAAGCTCGAGTTCCACCCTGTCTTTACCGCACATCCCACCGAGGCCCGTCGTAAGGCCGTCGAGGGCAAGATCCGCCGTATCTCCAACCTGCTGGAGGAGCGTCCGCGTCTGGGCGGCTCCGACCTGGTGGAGAACGAGCGCCATATGCTGCAGGAGATCGACGCCCTGGTGCGTACGAGCCCCATCGCGCTCAAGAAGCCCACGCCGGTCGAGGAAGCCGATACCATCATCGACATCTTCGATAACACGCTGTTCGACGTTATCCCCGTCATCTACCGTCGTTTTGACGACTGGGTGCTGGGCGACAAGGCCGGCACCGTGCCGCCGCTGTGCCCGGCGTTCTTCCACCCCGGCAGCTGGATCGGTTCCGACCGCGACGGTAACCCCAACGTCACCGCCAAGGTGAGCCGTGAGGTCGCCGCCAAGTACTTTACGCACATGGTGCTCAAGCTCGAGGACAAGTGCCGCCACATCGGCCGCAACCTCACGCTCGAGGCTACCTACAGCAAGCCGTCGGCCGAGCTCATTAACCTGTGGAACCATCAGGTCGAGATGAGCCCTCGGTACACGGCCCGCGCCGAGCTGATCTCCGAGCACGAGCCGCATCGCGCCGTCATGCTCGTCATGGCCGACCGCCTGAACGCCACCGTGCGCCGTATCACCGACACCATGTATCACAGCGCCGACGAGTTCCTGGATGACCTGCGCGTCGTCCAGCGCTCGCTGGCTGCCTGCGGCGCCGCCCGTGCCGCCTACGGCCCGGTCCAGACCATCATCTGGCAGGTCGAGTCCTTCGGCTTCCATATGGTCGAGATGGAGTTCCGTCAGCATTCCGTGGTGCATGCCCGCGCCCTTAAGGATATCCACGAGAACGGTATCCATGGCGACCTGCAGCCCATGACGCGCGAGGTCATCGATACCTTCCGCGCTATCGGCTCCATCCAAAAGCGCTACGGCAAGAAGATGGCGCACCGCTACATCATCTCGTTTACCAAGAGCGCTCAGCACGTGGCTGACGTCTTTGAGCTGGCCCACCTGTCCTTCGCGCACGAGGAGGACGTTCCCGAGCTCGACGTGATCCCGCTGTTCGAGCAGCTCGAGGACCTCGAGGGCTGCGTCGACGTGCTCGATCAGATGCTTACGCTGCCCGTGGTGCAAAAGCGCCTTGCCCAGACCAACCGCCGCATGGAGGTCATGCTGGGCTATTCCGACTCTTCCAAGGATGCCGGTCCTACCACGGCCATGCTCGCGCTGCACTCCGCGCAGGAGCGCATCGCCAAGTGGGCAGAGAAGAACGATATCGACCTGGTGCTCATGCACGGTCGCGGCGGTGCCGTGGGCCGTGGCGGCGGCCCGGCCAACAAGGCCGTGCTGGCGCAGCCCAAGGGTTCGGTCAACTGCTTCTTTAAGCTTACCGAGCAGGGCGAGGTCATCTTTGCCCGTTACGGTAACCGCACGCTGGCTCAGCGCCATGTTGAGTCCGTTGCCGCCGCAACGCTTTTGCAGTCGGCCCCGAGTGTCGAGAAGACCAACACCGAGACCACGCAGAAGTTCTGGGATATGGCCGAGAAGCTCAACACCGCAAGCCACGAGCGCTATCTGGACCTGCTGAACACCGAGGACTTTACACCGTGGTTCTCGACCGTGACGCCGCTGACCGAGGTCGGTCTGCTGCCGATCGGCTCGCGTCCCGCCAAGCGCGGCTTGGGTGCCAAGTCGCTCGACGACCTGCGTACCATTCCGTGGATCTTCAGCTGGAGCCAGGCGCGCATTAACCTGGCCGCTTGGTACGGCCTGGGCACCGCCTGCGAGCAGCTGGGCGATCTTGACCAGCTCAAGGCTGCCTACCAGGAGTGGCCGTTCTTCCGCACCTTTATCGACAACATTGAGATGTCGATCGCCAAGACCGACCAGCGCATCGCCAAGATGTATCTGCACCTGGGCGATCGCCAGGATCTGTCCGAGAAGGTCTTCACCGAGATGCAGCTCACGCGTAAGTGGGTCCTTGCTATCGTCGGTGATGAATGGCCGTTGCAGCGCCGCCGCGTGCTTGGCTGCGCTGTCCGCGTGCGTAACCCCTATGTCGACGCCCTGTCCATCGCCCAGGTCCGCGCCCTTCGCGAGGTGCGCATGAATCAGGACGAGATGGCCGAGGAGAAGAAGGCCGAGTACATGAGCCTGATTCTTTCGACTGTGACCGGCGTCTCGGCAGGATTGCAGAACACGGGGTAATCGATAGCCCTGTAGTCGTCCGAGTCCGCCATTAGTTTACTTTTAGGCACGTCCTCGGACATGCAAGAAGCCCTCGCTGCGCACTGAACTGCCTCCCATTTCTTGGACATGAGAAATGGGAGGCTTTTTATGCGTGTCGACTTGAGGGTGAAGCACGACATCGAGGCCAGGAAGGCGGCGATCGGGCTCTTCGAGCGAGGCCACGGCTCCGAGTCGGCGGCGAAGGCGCTGTCGGTCCCGCGCGACACCGTGAGACAATGGCTCTACGTATACCGGTCGTTCGGAAGCGAGGTGCTGCTATCCATGGACGGCAAGCAGGCCAGGTACACATACGAGCAGAAGGTCGCCGCCGCCTCGGCCGTGGTCGACGGCGGCATGAGCAAGCGGGACGCCATGGAGGCGTTCGGGGTCATGTCCCTGGCGCCGCTCAAGAGATGGTGCGCGCTCTACCGCGAGGGCGGCGCCGAGGCGCTCAGGCCCAGGCCCAAGGGCCGGCCGAGCGGTTCCAAGGCGAGGCCGCGCACGCGCGAGCAGGAGCTCGAGGAGCGCTGCCGAAGGCTCGAGACCGAGGTGGCCTACCTAAAAAAATTGCGTGCCCTGGTCGGGAGGGACGGGCTCTGACCAGGGCGAAGGTCGAGGCCGTGAGGGTCCTGCGCGAAGAGGGGCACGGGCTGGGGCGCCTGCTGGAGTGCGCCGGCATGGCCCGGTCCAGCTACTACTACGCGCTGTCGCACCCGAAGGCTCCCACCAGGCCCGAGCTCTGGGAGGCCGCCGCCGAGATATTCTCGCGCACGGCCAACGGGTGCGGCCACAGGCAGATCGCCATGTGCCTGCGCGCCGAGCGGGGCGCGCGCATAGCCTACAAGACCGTGCTGAAGATGATGCGCGAGATGGGCATCAGCTGCGGGATCCGCCGCGAGACCGACTACCACAGGTACAACTCGTACAGGGGCAAGGTCGGAAAGACCTTCGAGAACGTCATCGGGCGCGACTTCGCCGCCGACGGGCCGTGGGAGAAGATGGGCACCGACGTCACCGAGTTCAAGCAGCCCTGGGGCAAGGCCTACTTCGCGCCGGTCTACGACTTCGGCAGCAAGGAGATCGTCGCCTGGTCCACGTCGCTGCACCCCAACATGGCCCAGCAGCACGAGCTGCTCGACCAGCTCGTGTCCAGGAAGCCCAAGGGCTCCAGGCCGATCCTGCACTCGGACATGGGCTGGCAGTACCAGCAGGCCGGTTGGTGCAGGCGGCTGGAGGAGGCCGGCGTGGTGCAGAGCATGTCCCGGAAGGGCAACTGCATCGACAACGGCGCGACGGAGCAGGTGTTCGGCCACATCAAGGACGAGTTCTTCCGCGGAAGGACGTGGCCGGACTTCGAGTCCTTCAAGGCGGACCTCGACGACTTCGTGGTCCATTGGAACACGAGGAGGCGCCAGGTTAAACTGAAGGGACTGACCCCGGAGGAGTTCCGGAGACAGTCCCTTGCGGCGTAGTTCTTATTTAAGCCGTCCAAGTTTTGGGGTGCAGTTCACTTCGGCCGCAGGGGCTTTTGTTATTGAGGCAGCTGTTCATGAGGAGCATTGCAG
>URIJ01000138.1 GCA_900547835.1 uncultured Collinsella sp. | reverse complement strand
TGGTTTGGGAATTCTCAAAATCCATAGGTGTACTTCCCTTCAACGCATGCCGCCCACAGACTTTGAGCGGCCTTGCTTTAAGGATGCCCTCATGCCGAGAATTTAAACCTTACAATCCCGTTCTTCAGATTCGAGTGAGCTACACACTCAGCCAACAATCGCCCTCGGAGCCGCAAAAGCCCTCGCGCTCCAGATCGGCAAGAATGCTTGCGACCAGCTCGCGCTCGACCGGCTCTCGGCCGGCTGCCGTCTCCATCTCGTTAACGCCTGCAACGGCTTCATCGAGCGTAATACCTGCCGGTTGTCCATCGCGCGCCGCCAGCAGCATGCGCACAATGTGGGCGCGCTTTTGGCGACGCGAGCCCTCAAACTTGGACTGACGACTATAGCCCGCCGACCGCCTGGACGGATTGGGCAGCGTCTTTTTAAGATACGCGCCGTAATCCAGCAACGCGTAATACCATGCGCGCGGCGTGTCGGCATCGTCTTGAGGCACGGCAAAGGGCGCAATCTCATCCGCCGCCGCACCAGGGGCCGCCGGACAGGCGGCTTGAATCAGCGGCACCAGCTCGCGATCGGGAACGGCCGGCACATCGGGAAAGAAATGATGCAAAAAGACCGTGCGCACATTGGTCTCTAGATACACGCCTGGAAGATCAAACGCAAACGAACGGATGCCCTGCGCCGTTGCCGGGCCAATGCCGGGCAGAGCGACCAAGTCACGCGTCTCACGCGGAAACTCCCCGTCCCAGTCCTCTACAACGCGCTGAGCGGCCCCATGAAGCGCCAGAGCGCGTCGGTTGTAGCCCATGCCCTGCCAAGCGTCCAAAACATCGGAAGGCGCGGCCTGGGCAAGCGCCTGCACGGTCGGAAAGCGATCGAGCCACGCCGGCATACGCGTCTCCACGCGTGGTACCTGTGTTTGCTGCAGCATGACCTCAGAAAGCCAAATGATGTACGGATCGCGCGTGCGGCGCCACGGAAGGTCGCGATAACGCAGAACCCCTTCCGAACGAATCATCGAACGAAAGGGGTCCTGAATCATGGCTATGCTCCTTATGCGGCGCTATTCCTCCCGGCAAGCGCACGCGCAGGTGGCGTACTCGGGAAACGCTTCGCGGTCGGCGAACTTGGGATCGACGGCCGGGAACTGGCGGTGAGCGACGATGTCGCCGAGCGAAACGGAATCGAGGTAGTCGCGCATCAACGCCTGGGCTCCGGCCCACAGGGGATGATAGCAGCACGTGCCCATGCGCGCACAGTCACCATCGGGCGCGGTGCAATCATTCATAACCATAGGGCCTTGAACGGCCTCGACGACCTGGCGGATAGTGACGTCGTCCGGACTGACCTTGAGACGCATGCCACCGTGGACGCCACGCAGGCTCTCCACAATACCGGCCTGGACCAAACCGTGCTGAATCGAGCGGGCAAACGAATACGGAACATTGACCTCTTCGGCAGCGGTGCGAACAGAAAGCAAACGCTCCGGATCCTCGGCAAGCATCGCCAGCATGCGAAGGGCGTAATCAGTCTTCCTCGATATGTCCATTTTTCCCCTTTCAAGGAATACGAACAGCTCGAACGAGCTCCGGGGCCGAGCTTGTGTCGAGACGCTAAATGACCGCAGGACATCCAAATGGTAAATCGGATATCCACTGAGTGCCGCGCTTGGAGCGAAATGCATCAGATGCGGCGCACAGTGCAATTTAGTATAACCTAACCCCCTGTCTCGTAGAACAGGTGTTGCGCAACAAAGCTGTTGTTCAGACAGATATACTTATTAGATTTTACTTGCGTTCCCGAAGGCGCGGGGATTCTGGGCGAAGATGCACCAGGGCGATCGTTCTATCGAAACAAAGTGCATCAAACGCAAAAAGCCACGTCCGAAGACGTGGCTTTAATTGCGTTGGCGGGAAGTACGGGGCTCGAACCCGCGACCTCCGACGTGACAGGCCGGCGCTCTAACCAAACTGAGCTAACTCCCCAGGCAGACGTTCGCGTTTGTTTCCGCTCGCGTGCGCTGCGGGGATTAGTATACACAGAAGTCTGTCCGGCGCGCAACAACTTTTTTGAAAAAATTTTTCGGTCCCTCCGGGAGGGTCTCCGGGGCTGGGGGCGGGGGTTAAGTTTGCTGCTCTACAGTCCTGCGCAAGACGGAAAGCACATTAAGTGCTTTTCTTTGCGTGCGGAACTCGCGACAAACTTAACCCCCGCCCCCAGCCCCGGAGACCCTCCCTGCCGTCACTTTGTTCGAGTCGTTGTTGTTCCTCGCCGCTTCGCGGCTCGGCGGCCCCGTTCTCCGCGGCAGGGTTTGTCTAAGGATCTTGCTGAAGCTCTGCCTTTGGCTCAAATGGAAACGGGGGACGCATCTGCATCCCCCGTTTTTGTTGCGGTTACTCCAAGTCAATAAACTTGGTGCTTAGGATCTTGCCGTCTTTGACGAGCATTCTGGCCATGGTGGGGCCTCGGGTGCCTCTGGGGTAGCTGGCGCTGCCCGGGTTGAGGACTAGGCAGCGGCCCACTTGGGCTTCTTTGGTTACGTGGGTGTGACCGTTGATGGCTACGTCTACGGATCCCACCGGAAGGTCTTCGCGGTAGTGGGCTACGGCGAATTTGAGGCCTTCGTAGGTAAAGAGCGCAAGACGGTCTACATCGGGGCCGTAGTCGCGGTAGTAATCGTTGTTGCCCAATACGGCCCGCACGGGGGCGATGGTGCATAGGTGCTCGTAGTCCATCTCTGACGTGAGGTCGCCGGCGTGGATGATCAGGTCTGCGCCCTCAAGCTCATCCAAGAGCGCAGGCGATAAATAGCCGTGGGTGTCCGAGATGATGTCGATGCGCTTGGCGCTTGCGCTGTTCATGGGATCCCTTCCGCAAAAAAACGATTCGGCAGATACATACAAAAAAGGCCCCACGGCTCCGCAGACGATGGGTCTACAGGGCTGCGGGGCCAGTGTGCTAGAGACTCAGGGCCTTCTTGAGCGGCACGACGCGGCGGCGCGAAACCGGCACGCGTTCGTCGACGCCCGTAATGCCCAGCTGGATGGCGCCCGAGGGCACCGTCTCCACATCCGTGACGCACGCCAAGTTGACGATATAGCGGCGGTGAACACGGAAGAAGCCAAAGTCGCAGAGCTTGGCCTCAAACTGCGCCAGCGAGGTCGTCGACAAAAAGCGATCATCGACGGTATAGATGCAGGAGTAATCGTCCTTGGCCATGATAAAGCGAATGTCGTCCACGGGAATGAGCACCTTGCGGCCGCCCTTTTCCACCGGGATACGCTCGATGGTCACCTTGCTGTCCGTAACCGGCTTGGCGCGTTGCATGACCTTCTCGATCGCGCGATCCAAGCGAGCTTCCTCGACCGGCTTCATCAGATAATCGACGGCATCCACGTCGAATGCCTCGACCGCATGGTCACTATACGCAGTCACAAACACGATCGCCGGCGGATTTTTGAGCTTATGCAGCGCCTCGGCAAGTTGCAGGCCCGAGGCACCGGGCATCGAGATATCGAGAAACACGACATCCACGCGACTTTCCATAAGCATCTCGATGGCGGAGCGGACGCTCGACGCCTCCGTGATCGTGCCGATCTTGCCCGTTTGCTCGAGCAGGAAGCGAAGCTCCGAGCGAGCCGGCGCCTCATCATCCACAATCATCGCACGCAGCATAGGGATAAAACCTTTCGTCAACTAACTACGCCGGGCATCCGTCGCATGACGTTGAGCCCGTAGCCTTTTATTTTACTCTTGAATGTCAAAGATGCTCTCTGACAAATCAAGATGAAGGAGCACTTTGGTGCCCTTGCCCGGCGCCGATTCGACACGCGTATAGGAGTGCGGCCCATAAAAGCGATGGATGCGCTCCGAAATATTGTGCATGGCCACACCGGCGCCGCCACCCTGGGGAGAGCTGGCGTCGGGACGGGCAGAACGCTCGTCAAACAGTCTGGCGGCGGTACCCTCATCCATGCCCACGCCATTATCGGCCACGGCAATCAAGATTGCATCCTCGCCGTCTTGGTGAACGGTCACGTCGATCCTCAGGGCGTCGTCATCGCCCATACCATGACGTACGGCGTTCTCGACAATCGGCTGGATCACGAACGCCGGCACCAGCGTATCTTCCACGTCCTCGGACACATCGAATGTCGCAAGCACGCGGTCCTCGCCAAAGCGGGCCTTCTCAAAGGTAAGGTAGCGCTTGGTCTGTGCGACCTCGCGCGAGACCGGAATAAGCGATCCCGAGTTGTCGAGCGTGGCACGATAGAACGATGAGAACTCACGAAGCAGTTCGCGGGCCCGCAGCGGGTCGGTGCGCGTAAACGATGCAATGGTGTTCAGCGTGTTGAACAGGAAGTGCGGGTTAATCTGCGCCTGCAGCGCACGCACCTCGGCGCACGCCGTGAGTTCCTTTTGCACCTCGAGCTCGTGGATGGCGAGCTGCGTGGACAAGATCTCGGCAAAGCCCGAGGCAAGCGCATACTGGGTACGGTCGACGGCGCGCGGGGTCTTGTAGTAGAACTTGAGCGTGCCGACGGTACGATCGCCCACCTTGATGGGGGCGATAATGCCGGCGGGGACTTGGTTGTGCGAGCCGTCCGAGCCCACGACATCCACCATACGGTTGAACGACTGCACGATGCCATGTTCGATAACGTAGCGTGTGGCAAGCGTGTGGATGGGAGTATCGGGCAGCAGTTTTTCCTCAAACTCGCCCGCGCAGGCAAGCACGTTGTCCTCGTCGGTGATGGCCACCGTCATGGCGCGCGTCTCGGGCAAAATGCGCCGGCACACCAAACGCGCCGACTCCTGCGTCAGGCCGCCCTTAATGTCCTCGAGCATGGCCGAGGCAACCGAGAGCGTCTCCTCGGTGTACTGGGAGCGGACCGAATCGGGGTTGAGCGTCAAGAAGATAAAGATGCACAGGAAGATGCACAGCAGTGCACAAGCGATTACCGTGGCAATCGGTTCGATGCCGGTCGCCAGGGCAAAGATAAAGTACGCCAACACGCAAACGGCGCAGACGACGGCAATGATGCGAAAGATTGAAATTGAATCATCGCGCTGGGCGCGGCGGTCGATCATTCAGCCCCCTCCAGGATGCTAATCAGTTGTGCGTCGCGCCAGAGTTCGTCCATGATCTTGGGCCAGAAACTCTGAAAACGCAGGTAGTTTGCGGCGTTTTGACGGGCATAGGTCTTGGCCTCGTCAATGCCATGACGCCAGATGCGCAGATATCCCTCGTGCTCGCGGGTAAACATGCTGCGAACCATGGCGGTCTTGCGCACGCGGTCGTCGAGCTCGCGCGAGATCCACGGACCCGGATAGGGCATGAGCGATGCCGCCGTAACGGGGACGAGCTCCTTTTGGTGCGCGGCAAACGTCAGCTTGGCCCGTTCGTAGTACCAGCGGTACACGTCCTGCATAAAGCGCGGCGAGCGCTTCTCGGACTCGGGCGGCAGGTGGCGCACGGTCCACTCGTTATCGAACCACACGTCGTAGCCAAACATGCGCATGT
>URIJ01000137.1 GCA_900547835.1 uncultured Collinsella sp. | reverse complement strand
CAGTGCGGTGTACTCGAAGCACGGCTGGTTGCCGGCGACCGGCGCGCGGAAGTAGGTGTAGCGGCCGTCGGTGACGTTGACGGTCATGGCGTGCACGCCGTACAGGGCGTAGCCACGCGTGGGCGCGTCAGCATCCGTCATGAGCGGCACGAGGGAGGTGCCGCACACATCTGCGGGAATCTCGCAGCCGTGGGCCTCAAGCACCGTGGGCATGATGTCGATGGCCTGAGTGAGCTGGCGGGCATGCTCGCCGGCGCGGGCGTTACCCGGGAAGTGCACAATGAACGGCAGATGCGCGAGCTCGTTATACAGGTGCATGTAGTTTTTGCCCATGTAGTCGCGCTCGCCCAGGAAATAGCCGTGGTCGGTGGTGACCATGACCATGGTATCGTCCAGCATCCCGCGCTCCTCGAGCTTGTCGATGAGCCTACCAAACCAGCGGTCGGTCATGGTGACGAGGGCCTTGTAGCGGCGCTGCAGGTAGTCCTCCGCGCCCTTGTTGACGTCGGTGGCGGAGACGCGCTTGTACTCAGGAATCTCGAAGTAGTCGCGGTCGAGCTCGCCAGTGCCGCCGTACATCTCCATGTACTTGTCGGGCACATCGAAGGGCTCGTGCGGGTCGAAGGCCTCAACCATAAGGAAGAAGTCGTCGGCCCCAGCATTGCCGTCGATCCAGTCGCAGGCGGACTGGAAGGTCTTGGGGCTCGGCATGTCCTCTTCGTTGGGCCAGAGCTGACGGTTCTTCTGGTACTGCTCGCGCACGCGCCCGTAGAAGGTCTCGGGCATGTTATTCGGCTCATCGATGCGGCTGACCCACGGGTCGCCCTCCTGGCCGCGGTAGTAATCCCAGGTGTTGAACTCCTGGAGGTAGCCCTCGCCACCGGTGCGTAGGTAGTGGCAGTGGTCGGTGGTGATGTGGCAGAAGTTGCCGTTCGCGCGCAGGCAGGCCGGCAGCGTCACATCGAAGGGCTCGATGGGGCCCCAGGGGCGCTCGAGGAAGTTGTAGCGACCGGTGAGGATGTCGCGGCGGGCAGGCATGCAGGGAGCCGAGCCGATCCAGTGGTTGTCGAACACGCAGGAACGCTCGGCAAAGGCATCGAGATTGGGGGTCTGGACGTCGGTTGCGGGGTTGTAGCACGACAGGACGTCGCGACGCAGAGTATCCATGAGCACGAGGACGGTTCTCATTGGCATCCTTTCGATAGTTGGAATTGCCAGATGGCGATACGCCAAAGGCACATGGGCATAATGGAGCGCACCCCGATCGCGCACGATGGAGAGCACATGAGACAACGAGGCCCGCGCCCGGCATGCGGGGCGCGGGCATCAAACGATTTGCCTTTTGATAAGCTCGCGATTAGGCGAAGATCTTGAAACCGATAGCGGCGAACACAAGGGAGAACACAATCAGACCGATGATGATTTGGGCGGAGTTCTTGCCCTGGCCCTTCTTGAGCAGGCGATAGCAGATGAAAGTCAGAACGACAGGCAGCAGGAAGGGCAACACCTTGTCGAGCTGGTCCTGGAGCACCAGCGGGTCACCCTCACCGAAGGCGAACTGCACGGCAAGCTTGAGCTTAACGGTCGTGGCGATCAGGCCGCCGGTGACCATGACGCCCAGCACGTTGGCGAGGTTGCCCAGACGGTCGAAGACCTGGACGCCCGCCTTCTCGACGAGCTCCATGCCCATCTCGTAACCCTTGTGCAGGCCGAAGTACTTCAGCGGCCAGTACAGCAGGTTGATGAGCAAGAACATCACGAGCGGACCCACAATGGAGCCGTTGTCGACGCACATAGATGCGCCGATGGAGCCGGCGATCGGGAACCAGGTGAGGTTCAGCAGGGAGTCACCAAGGCCGGCGAAGGGACCCATGAGGGAGGTCTTGATGCCGACGACGGTGTCCTTCTGATCCTCATCCGTGGTCTCCTCCAGGGCGGCGGTGATGCCAAGGATGAAGGGGATCGCGAGCGGGTGGGTGTTGAAGTACTCGAGGTGGCGCTTCATGGCGTTAACGCGCTCCTCCTTGGGGGCGTCCTTGTAGAGCTCCTCGAGGACAGGGGCAAAGCAGTAGGTCAGGGACAGCGACTGCATGCGCTCGTAGTTGTGCGCGAATTGGCAACCCTGGGTGCGCAGCAGGACCTTGTTCAGGGTGGAGTTGGAGATCTTACCCATTAGAGATCGTACTCCTCGTCATCATCGGAGCCGGCGGCAGAGGCGGCGGCAGGAGCGGGTTGATTCTTCTGGCCCTCGGTAATGACGTCCCACACGCCGGCGGCGGCGCAAGCGGCGAGCGCGATGCCCACGGTCGGGACGTTGAGGAAGGCGGCCATGATAAAGCCGAGCAGCAGGAAGATCCACATGTTCTTCTTCATCATCATGGTGAGGAGCATGGCCAGGCCGACGGCGGGCATCATGCCACCGGCAGTGGAGAAGCCGGTGAGAACCCACGGAACCTGGTTCTGTAGGAAGGCCATGATGTCCTCGATCACGAAGGAGCCGATACCCGTGGCGATGAAGACGGGGACGGCGCGGGTCAGGAAGAAGCACAGAGCACCGGTCCAGAAGAACTTGTTGACAGCGTTGAACTTACCGGACTCGATGGCCTTGTCGGCACCGTGAACAAGCGAGACGTTGGTGGTCATGACCAGGATGTTCAGCTGCTGAACCAAGGTGGCGGTGGGGATGCCGATGGCGACTGCCAGGGCGATGGCGCTGGCGGTGTCGGTGGAACCCATAATGCCCAAGGCGGCACCGACGATGGTGCCGGAGATGACATCGGGCGGAACGTAGGCACCGATGTTATTGACGCCGAGCCACATGAGCTCCATGGTCGCGCCGATCATGATGGCGGTCGTCATGTCACCGAGGATGATGCCGACGCCGACGGATGCCAGCAGGGGCTTGCGGAAGCCCAGGTGGGGACCGAACTGGTCCCAAGTGCACAGACCCGCCCAGATGGCGAGCAGAAGTGCCTGAAGCATAAGCCTCTCCTTCCCTATTCGCCCATCGTTCCCTCCGATGGGCACGCCCCGGGCTCACATGCCCGGAGATGGTTACCTACTTAGTAGTTCTTGAGGAGCTCGGACACGGGCTCCTTGGAATCGCGCGTGGTGGTCTGCATCCAGCAGTCGACGCCGAGGCCAATGAGCTCCTCGAAGGCGGCCTTTTCCTCGGCGGTGACGGACATGTTCTTGTGCAGGCGATGACG
The DNA here is from genome assembly GCA_900547835.1 of uncultured Collinsella sp. GTDB lineage: Bacteria > Actinomycetota > Coriobacteriia > Coriobacteriales > Coriobacteriaceae > Collinsella. The sequence goes on along the minus strand of URIJ01000137.1, from coordinate 2,399 downwards.
CTGCTCGTTGAAGCGCATGCCGGAGACGTTCAGGTAGTCGAACGGCAAGCCGTTCTCGTGCAGCTTGAGGGCGTCGATGGGGTTGGTGAAGAGCACCATCGTGGCTTTCTTGAGCTCGGTCTTCTTGAGGACCTCGATAAACTTCTCGACGCCGAAGACGGAGACCTTGATGTCGGGGGCGGCGAGGCCGGCGACGGACTTCTGGACGGGGTCGTTGGCGACCTTATCCGAGACAATGATTGCCGATTCGATGCCGAAGTCGGGAATCCAGGTGGTGGCGACCTGACCGTGAATCAGGCGGTCATCGATGTCGACGAGTTTGAGTGCCATGTTGTTCTCCTTTTCGTTTGCACGTTCCTTCAGTACCGTTTACGAATGCTCTACTCGATCGAGACGCCCACTCGGGGGGATACGGGTGAGCGCCACTCGAATCGACGGGCTAACGAGCCTAGAGGTCCAAATCGTCCTCGTCTGCCTCCACGGCCGGAGCGGGAGCCTTGATCTCCTGCTGGGCCCCGGCGTGAGCGGCGGTGAGCTGGGCACGGACCGCGTCGGCGGAATCGAGGCCATCGCGGGTGAGCAGGAGCTCGACCGCAACGGGCATAGACAGGCCGGTGTAGGCGACCATGTTCATGCCGTTGAGCAGGCAGCGGGTGGTCACGTTGAATGGGGTGCCGCCGTAGATGTCGCATAGGGTGACGACGAGTTCGCACTCGGCGCTGAGGGTCTCGTAGGCCTCGCGCATCTCGGACTCGAAAGACTCCAGGCTCTTCTCGGCGGTGAGACCAAGAGCGATGACATCAGGCTGCTTGCCCGCAATCATCTCGACGGCGCCGAGGGCGGCCTGAGCGAACTCTCCGTGACTTGCAAGGATGACACCGATACGCATCTTCTGTCCTTTCATACTTATTAATTCTCTTCGTTCTGTTCGTTCTGTTCGTTCTGTTCGTTCTGTTCGTTCTGTTCGTTTATGTTCGTCTATATTTGTTTATTGGTCAAGAGATGATTTTTGGAATGAGCTTTATTTACCTCCTATTTGATGGTTTTTTCCGTGAGCGTTATGTTTTGACCGGTGAAAGGTAATGTGCCTTCGTGAACGATTTGCGTTTATTAATGTTGTTCGTTTACATTGAAATAAGAACAAACGCTCGATGAGGGAGTCGGCACTCATGAAATCCGAACGCCAGCAGGCCATTCTCGACTTGCTCGACCAACATCATTCGGTATCGGTAAACGAGATATCTAATACCCTATCTGTTTCGGATATGACCATCAGGCGTGACCTGGCCGAGCTTGCCGACAAGGGCCTTCTTGTGCGCGTACACGGAGGGGCTCAGCTTCCACACTCCGCCCACGGAACAGCCCTTTCACGTTTGACCCCGCATGAGGAGAAACGTCGTTTTCAAGTTGATCAGAAACGTGCCGCCGCTATGGCCGCCGCCCAAACCGTCTCAGCCGGCGATACGATCTTTCTCGGTGGAGGCTCCACTCTCGAGCTCATGTGTTCGTATTTGCCCCAGGAGGACATACGCGTCGTCACCAACAGTCTTCCCGTGCTGAACCTGCTAGCCGACAATCCACATATAGATCTATTCTTTGTTGGTGGCATGATGCGTCACGACACGCGAGTTTTCACCATGCCATACAACGGCCGCGGCCCCTACGGTCTATCCGCTCCCAAGGCCTACGTCTCGGCAACCGGTATTTTTGGAAACGAGGTCTTTGGCTCTCGTCCCGATGCAGCCATGGTCCTCTCAGACGCTCTTTCTCGAGCTCAGGAGCGTTATCTTGTTGTAGATGCTGAAAAAGTCGGAAGGCGCGACTTCTGCCTTTTCACCACACTGGAGGATATGACCGCGGCATTCATTAACGAGGACGCAGACCCCCGGCTCATCGAGGCCCTCCGCGCCTATACCTCCGTCATTACCGCATAATCCAATTGGCAAGCCATGCTTAAACCCGAACGTCACGAACAATTACTTGAGCTGTGCGCTCAGCGCGGAATGGTCACTGTTGCCCAAGCCGCAACAATCTTTGGTATATCTGAAATGACCGCTCGAAGAGACTTCGATGAGCTCTCGCGACGCGCTGGCGTCATCCGCGAGTACGGTGGCATCCGACTTTCAAGCGGCTCCCCCACTGCCGAAGAGGTCCCGTTTTTTGAAAAGCTCTCAATCCGCTCCCCTGAAAAAGAGCATATCGCACGCACCGCTGTCAACCTCATCAGAGAGCGCGACACCATCTTCCTCGGACCCGGTTCGACTTGCGCTCTCATCGCCCGTGCGCTGCCGCGCATGCGGCTGCGCGTCATCACAAACAGCATCATCGTGCTGAACATGCTCCAGACGCGAAACGATGTGGAGATCTGGGCCCTGGGAGGACAGTATCGCAAACGATCG
>URIJ01000136.1 GCA_900547835.1 uncultured Collinsella sp. | reverse complement strand
GGACTTGCAGCGACGGACCTCAGGACACTCTTACACCACGTCTGCGCGCGCGACCTTTTGGGGCATGGATTTTGGACTCTGTGGGCAAAAAATGCCAAATATGAGTACTGTTGCAAAAGAGGTGTCATATTTTTCGGCCTGTTCTGAGTAAAAATGGGCTCACAATCAATTTATCTAACCCCCTTTAAAGGGCGTTTGACGGCTTTCAACCTCTTCGAATCGCTTAAAGTAAGCAATTTGCTCTCGATTTTGCTGCTACTAAATTGGTGGCAGTACTCATATTTGCCACTTTTTGCCCACGAGGTGCTCAGAGGAGCTCTCGACAAGCATCTAACGCTACAATAGCTACCACGTGGCTGGGTTTGCCGGCCGAATGTGCGATGTCGTGGGAGGGGACATGGTCGAATTTACGAAGACGATTAAAGATCCGTTGGGATTGCATGCCCGCCCGGTTGCGCTGCTTTATGACATTATCGCCAAGCATCGTAGTGACGTGTCGGTTTCGATTGGCAATCGTCATGTCGATGGCCGCGACGTTATAGGGCTCATGGCACTCTGTGGCGAATGTGGCGAGGACATCGTGTTCCGCGTTTCGGGCGTGGATGAGGCCTCCTGTGTCACATCGATCAGAAATCTCTCGCTCTAAGCATGATAGGGCGCGGTAAAGGATGGTCCTTTGCCGCGCCTTTTTGTTTCGTATAGGAAACTTTTTCGAAATCTGAATGGGGACCCTTTCCAAAAAGTTAACCACGTGCTAGTTTACTATAGCGAACATAGACGTGGTTAACTTTTAACGCGTCGATGTTGAGGACGAACTGACGTTAGGAGCAACTCATGTCTTGCGGACCGCAGATGCCGGCCATGCCGCTTTCGATGGTAAAAGCGGGCGAAACCGTGCGCGTGTCTCGTGTAAAGGGCAATGAGGACATGAAACACCACCTCAAGGACCTCGGCTTTGTCGAGGGCAACGAAATCCACGTGGTGAGCTCGAGTGGTGCCAATATCATCGTCACGGTGCTGGGCGCACGCTTTGGTATCGATTCCAAGGTTGCCATGCACATCATGACCGTCGGTTAGTCTGCAGCATTTCATAAAAACCGAAAGGGGGATAAGAGGATGAAGACGTTGGGTGACGTTAAGGTGGGCGAGAGCTCCACCATCGTCAAGCTTCACGGTGAGGGTGCGCTTCGCCGCCACCTTATGGACCTGGGGCTCATCAAGGGCACTTCGTTCAAGGTCGTGAAGGTTGCACCGCTCGGTGATCCGGTCGAGATCAACGTGCGCGGCTACGAGCTTTCCATCCGCAAGGAGGAGGCGGCCGTCGTCGAGGTCCAGTAAGGGCTCGCGGCGTATATTTCTGCAGATAAAGTTAGGTATTTCTAACTTAATGCAGCAACTTTGAAGCACATTATCCAGCCTGCGCGGAGAAAGCAGCGCAGGCACACAAGGAAGAAGGATTGAATGGCGGATTCTCAGATCCATGTCGCACTTGCGGGTAACCCCAACTGCGGCAAGACCACGCTTTTCAACCTGATCACCGGCGCCAACGGCTACGTTGGCAACTGGCCCGGCGTCACGGTTGAGAAAAAGGAAGCCAAGCTCCTAAGCGACAAGAACGTTACCATCACGGACCTCCCTGGCATCTACTCGCTTTCCCCCTACAGCCCCGAGGAGCAATGCTCGCGCGATTACCTCATGAGCGGCGAGCCCGATGTTGTCGTCCAAGTTGTCGATGCCACCAACCTCGAGCGCAACCTGTACCTGGCGCTTCAGGTTATCGAGACCGGCCTGCCCGTAGTCGTCGCCCTCAACATGGCCGACTTGGTCGAGAAGAACGGCGACAAGATCGACACGGACAAGCTCTCCAAGAAGCTCGGCTGCCCGGTTATGATGATCTCCGCTCTTAAGAACAAGGGCATCAAGGAGCTCTTCGAGCAGGTCAAGAAGTCCGCTGCTTCCAAGGGCCAGGTGCCGGAGCACAAGTTCGACTCCTCCATCGAGGACGTTCTTGACCACATCGAAAACAATCTGCCTGCGAGCGTTCCCGCTAACAAGCGCCGCTATTACGCCGTCAAGCTGTTCGAGCGTGATGCGGACGCCTGCAAGCTCATCAACCTCACCAAGGAGAAGGCCGCTCGCGTGGAGGAGCTGGTCGCTCAGTGCGAGCAGGACTGCGACGACGATGCCGAGTCCATCATCACCGGTGAGCGCTACGGCGTGATCGCACACATCATCGACGAGTGCCTCACCAAGGCCCCGGCCAAGATGAGCACCTCCGAGAAGATCGACCGCGTGGTTACCAACCGTATCCTGGGCCTGCCGATTTTTGTCGTCATCATGTTCTGCGTGTACTACATCGCCGTTTCCACCTTGGGCGGCACGGTGACCGACTTCACCAACGACCAGCTCTTTGGTACCGATGGCTGGTATGTGCTCGGTCAGGGCCGCGATGCATACGATGAGGCTGTCGAGGCCGCGGGTGACGACGCCGACTCGGTCGACCCGGCACAGTACGGCCCCTATGTCCCGGGTATCACCACCATGGTGCACGATGCCCTCGTGGCGGGTGGCACCGAGGACGGTGGCCTGGTCGATTCGCTGGTCTGCGACGGCATCGTTGGCGGCCTGGGCGCCATCTTCGGCTTTGTGCCGCAGATGTTCCTGCTGTTCGTGATGCTGTCTTTTCTGGAGGACTGCGGCTATATGGCTCGCGTCGCCTTCATCATGGACCGCGTGTTCCGCCGCTTTGGCCTGTCCGGTAAGTCCTTTATCCCCATGCTCGTGTCCTCGGGCTGCGGCGTCCCCGGCGTCATGGCCACCAAGACCATCGAGAACGAGAAGGACCGCCGCATGACGGTCATGACCACCACGTTTATTCCCTGTGGCGCCAAGCTGCCGATCATCGCCCTGCTCATGGGTTCCATCATCGGCGATTCTTCTACCACCGCCGCGTGGATCAGCCCGCTTTTCTACTTCCTGGGCGTCTTTGCCGTCATCGCCTCGGGCCTCATGCTCAAGAAGACCAAGCTCTTCGCCGGCCGCCCGACCCCGTTTGTCATGGAGCTTCCTGCCTACCACTTCCCGGCGATCCGCTCTTGGGCGCTGCACGTGTGGGAGCGCTGCTGGGCCTTTATCAAGAAGGCCGGCACGGTCATCTTTGCGTCCACTGTCGTGGTTTGGTTCCTGTCCAACTTTGGTAGCTATAACGGTTCCTTTGGCTTCCTGCCTGCGATGGACGGCATCCCCGAGGAGTTTATGGACTACTCCGTGCTTGCCATGCTGGGCAACCTGGTCGCTTGGATCTTCGCCCCGCTCGGCTTTAGCACCTGGCAGGCCACCGCACTGACTGTCTCTGGCCTCGTCGCCAAGGAGAACGTCGTCGCCACCGCCGGCTCGCTGCTGTCCGTCGCCGACGCGGGCGAGACCGACCCGAGCCTGTGGACCGCGTTTGCCGGCATGTTCCCCACCATGGGCGCTTGCGTTGCCTTCGGCGCCTTCAACCTGCTGTGCGCTCCGTGCTTTGCCGCCATTGGCACCATCCGCAACCAGATGGATTCCGGCAAGTGGACTGCGATCGCCATCGGTTACGAGTGCGCCTTCGCTTGGGTGATCGGCCTGTTCATCAACCAGTTCTACAACTTGCTTGTTCTTGGACAGTTTGGTATCTGGACGATTGTGGCCATCGTGCTGCTGGTTGCGATGCTCTTCCAGATCTTCCGTCCCATGCCCAAGCATGCATGGACCGACGAGGACGAGACCAACACTGCTTCCGCCGCAGTTTCCGCTTAAGTCCGAATAAGGATTAACCCCTTTCCACGAGCCCGGGTGTCCCAGCGACACTCGGGCTTTTTGGTGGGGGAGATATGGCGTTTCCGCAGATAAAACCGACCAAAATAAAACGTCCCTATTTGGTAGGTGGAGAATGGGGTAAAGTAAGTGATGGCTAACTAGAGGAGGCTTGCTATGGCACCTATCGATATTGTTGTACTGGCTGTTATCGGTATTGCGTTTGTCGCCGTGTGCGTGCGTATCTACCGCAAGGGCACCTGCGCCGACTGCGCTCAGGGTGGCGTTTGCACGGGGCATTGCTCCAACAAAAAGACGTGCGCCGCGCTGAAAGGCGTCGACAAAATCGCCGAAGACTTGGGCCGCGGTATTAAATAAGGTCTAGGCATCCAAGCGCCTCGCGAGCATCCGTTCGCGGGGCGCTTTGCACATTTGGGGGCGAGCGCGGCGAGTTGAAGAGTGATTTTGGGGTATCGTTACCTGTACTGTTAATTGGCAACTTATCTATAACGGAGTATCCCCATGAGCGCTCGCGTAACCATGAAGGACATAGCCGCCGAGCTTGGCGTTTCCATCAATACCGTGCACAAGGCCCTGACGGGTAAAGCCGGCGTGAGCGAATCCGTGCGCTCCAAGGTGAATGCTAAGGCCGAGGCCATGGGTTACCATCGCAATACGAGTGCCTCGAGCCTGCGCCGCAAGGATATCAACCTGGTGTTTTGCCTGCCCCGCGCATCGTGCGAGGGGGCGTACTTTTTCCGTTACCTTTGGGAAGGCTGCAACCGCTTTGAGCAGGAGGTCATCGACCGGGGCATTACGGTTGAGCGCGTTGAATTTGGCGTGGGTGGCTACGCCGATGCGCTCGAGCAGATCGATGAGCGTCTGCAGGTAGGCGAGAAGATTGATGGTCTGCTTGCCTATGTTCCGGGTGATGACCGCGCAACCGAGCTCTTGAGGCAGATTGCCGAGGCGGGCGTGACAATCGAGCTCGTAGACGGCGACCGCCCGCACCTCGATCGCCTGGGTGCCAGTCTGGCGGACTATTCCGCGGCGGGCAGTCTTATGGCGGAGCAGGCGGCAAATCTGGTCCACGCTTCTGGGGCTGATGCCCGCGTGCTCCTGTTGGCGGGCGACCCCTATACCGATTCACACTATCTGACCGCCCGCGCCTTTCATAATTACCTGCGCGAACACGATATTCCATGGCAGGTTGAGGATCTTGCAGGTGCCCATGCGCAAGTCAAACAACTCGAGCATGAGCTCGAAAAGCGCTTGAGTGCGCCGGACGCCCCCGAACTTATCTGTAGCGTTTTTGCCGTTGGTTCCGAAGTGGTTGCCGACGCGCTCGTCTCGACCGGCAAGGCCGGTCAGGTCATGGTGATCGGCAACGACCTGTTTCCCGAAAGTGCTCTGGCCTTGCGCCGCGGTATCTTTACCAATATTGTCTATAAGGACCCGACGAGCCTGGCGTATCGCGGCGCTAAGACGCTGGGCGATTATCTGCTGTGGGGAAGGACCCCGACGGTGCCCGTCCAGAAGGGTGCTGTCGAGATGGTATTTGCCAGCAATGTCGACCGCTACTGCGAACTTGCGGGTATTTAGCCGATTGAGCAGGTACCCCCTCTTGCGACGTGCATTTTTGGGAGTATTCAGCATTGGCATGCCCTGAATGAGGTGCAGAACGACTGTTTTAAGTGCCCCCGATGGCGTAATTTGCCATCGGGGGCACTTTTTATGCCGATCGGGCGCTATCTGCGTTCCAAATAGGACGCTGAGGATGGCGCACGGCGCGCTCTAATGCTGAATACGCCCAAAAATGTACG
>URIJ01000135.1 GCA_900547835.1 uncultured Collinsella sp. | reverse complement strand
ACGGTCTGGCCGGCGTTGACGCCCTTGTTGGAGATGACGCGGAAACCGTCCTCCAAGCCCTTGGCCTTAGCGACCTCCTGGATGGCGTGAGCCACGGCGCCCATGGTCTCGGCAGGTACGTTGTCGGCAATGTCACTGTAGTGCTTCTTGGGGATCACGAGCGTATGGACCGGCGCCTGGGGATTGAGGTCGTCGAAGGCGATGACCTGGTCGTCCTCATAGACAACGGTCGAGGGGATCTCGTGGTTGGCAATTTTGCAGAAGATGCAATCGCACATAGTTGGTTCCTTTCTCACAGACCAAGGTAATTATATTTGGTCGGGATGGTTAGAACGAAAGGTTGTCGTCGGTGTTGGCGGCTTCGCCGTCGGCGAGCACGTCGTTGCCGTCGACGTCCTTAAGGAGCACCGAGACCTTCTGCTCGGCATCAGTCAGGCGGGTACGCAGGCTCTTAAGAAGCTCGACGCCGCGGGTGTAGCTCTCGAGCGATTCCTCGAGCTCCATGTCGCCCGACTCCAGGCTGCGGATAATGAGCTCCAGCTCCTGCGAGGCCTGCTTGTACGTAAGCTGCTCGACCGGGGTCTTCTCTGCCATATCTGTTTCCTTTCCTAAAGGTCTATCACAATGAAACGCGGTCTACTCAACCGTATCGACGGTTGCTGCCACGTTACCATCCGCCATACGCACGCGGATGGCGTCACCGGGCTTAAAAGTCTTAGCGCTCGTAGCCACGCCGCCATCGCTGTATGCGATGGAGTAGCCGCGGGCAAGCACTTTGAGCGGTGACAGGGCATCGAGCGAGGCCGCTGCGCGACCCAAGTCGGACGCGGGTTTGCTCAACATCGTGCGTCCCTGTTGCTCCAGACGGGAACTCGCGAGCGTGAGCGCATGGCGCTTGCCATCGAGCCCCGAGGTGCTTGCGACCAAGCGCTCGGGCAGGCGCTCATAGTTCGAACGGAACACCCCGACCGAGCGCGCAATGGCGCCCGACAGGCGGTCAGCGGTCAGGGCAAGCTCCGACTCGCGACGCTCGACCATAAACGTTGGATCGTTCAGGCACGGGCGGCACGCGGCCGCATCGAGCGCATCGCCCAAGCGCGCCGTATAGGTATCCCAGGCACGCCGACCACGCTGATCGAGCATCTCCAGATCGACCTGATCCGACCCGATCATCGAAGCCATCGCAGCACCTAGGCGCTGACGGCGCGTCTCGAGCACATCCGCCAGCTCTGTCATAGCCGGTGCCACGGATTCTGCCGCCGCCGTGGGCGTGGAAGCGCGACGGTCGCTCACCATGTCGCAGATCGAGGTATCGGGCTCATGGCCAATGCCCGTCACCACAGGCACGGGGCAAGCCGCTACCGCACGGGCAAGGTCCTCGTCGTTGAAGGTCATGAGGTCCTCGAAGGAACCGCCGCCGCGCACGAGCAAAATGCAATCGAGCGCGGGCGTGATGGCAGCGGCGCGGCGCAGACCCTCAATAAGCTCCGCCGGCGCGCCCTCGCCTTGGACCTTGGCACCCACGCAAACGAGCTCGACAAGTGGGTTGCGACGGCGCAGCGTACGCTTGACGTCGTCGATCACGGCGCCCGAAAGCGAAGTGACGACCGCCACGCGTGAGCAAAACACCGGAATGCGACGCTTGCGGGACTCATCCATCAGTCCCTCGCGACGCAACTTTTCGGCCAATTGCGCCACCTGTTGACGCAGCAACCCCTCCCCCGCCAGTGAGAATGAACGGGCGACAAAGCTCATGCGACCCGTGGGCTTGTAGAGATTAAAGCTGCCCTTAAAGCTCACCTGCATACCGTCGCGCAAGTCGAAGGTGCGCTTAAGATAGGCACCCTTCCAGATGATGCAATCGACGGCAGCCGAGTCGTCCTTGATCAGGAAGTAGCAGTGGCCGCTTCGGGCATTGGGGCCACGAAAGCCCGTGACCTCGCCCAGGACGCTCAGCTGCGGAATGGCATCGAGCGCGCCAGCGGCGATCTCCACCGCCTGGCTCACGCTGAGCTCCTTGCGCTCCTGCTCGTCCGAGCCGTCAAACTCGGCGGAAACGCTGTTGCCGGTTAGATTCCAGCCTGCCACGCAGCCTCCTTTCGTCATCGTGCACACGGGCTCCAGCCCTGTGCAAATTCAAGTCCCACACATAGTACAGCGCCGCGGGGACACAAATCCCCGCGGCGCCTGTCAGTCTAAGCTCTTATCGGTTGGAGTTTCTGTTGTAACGAGCCATAAGGTAGAGCAGCTGAATAATCGAGGTGAGCGCCGCAGCCACATAGGTAAGCGCGGCGGCCGTCAGCACCTTCTTGGCACCGTTGACCTGCTTGGAGCTCATGCCCGACTGCTCAATGTAGGCCACAGCACGACGGCTGGCATCGATCTCGACCGGCAGCGTAACCAGCTGGAACAACACGCTAAACGAGAAGAAGATCAGCGCGAGGGTCGTGAGTCCCGCGATGTTCATGAACAGGCCCATAAGCAGCACGATCGTCCAGGTGTTCTGGGTAAAGTTGACAACCGGCACGAGGGCGCTGCGCACCTTCATCATGGCATAGCCGCTTTGGCGCTGGGCGGCATGGCCCGCCTCGTGGCAGGCGACGGCAACGCTTGCCACCGAGCCGCCCGAGCGGTTGGCGTCCGACAGATACAGGTTGTTGTCCTGCGGGTTGTAATGGTCGGTGAGCTCGCCGGCAACGCCCTTGATGCCCACGGCGTTGCAACCGTTGGCATCGAGCATGCGGCGAGCAACCACAGCGCCCGTATCGCCGTCCGAGCGCACCTTGGACCACGTCTTGTACGTCGAGTTGATATAGCTCTGCGCGGCAAGACCGAGCACCGTGCAGACAAGAACAACCAGCAGGTACAGCGGGTCGATGCCAAAGCCGTATCCATAGTAATAAGGCATGCGAATTCCTCCGAATCGAGTTACACGTTGGAGGCATTCTACCCACCGGAGCGGGACAAACGACCTCACCCCGATGTTGGTGGGACAAATTCATCAGTAGTGCATGTCCCAGGTGTGACAGTCGCATCGAGTTCGTTGCCGCAAGCGACCCTGGGACTTGCACTACTGATGAATTTGTCCCACCACTCGGCTGTTAGGCTTCCTTACAGCAATTCAATTTTGCCGTCTTTGACCGTCAATCCCATGTTGCCCGAAAGCAAATCGTCCAGGCGCGAGCCCACGAGCTCAAAGCGCCAGCCTTCGCGCAGGGGGCTCTGCTCGGGATGATCAATGTAGTCGGCCAAGTCATCGCGCGAGGCAATGACCGAGGTCGCCACGCCCGAACGCTCGGCAACCAGGCGAATGAGCGCATACATCAGGTCGGTCACGCTCTCCAACTCCGGCGAAATCTGGCGGTGCCCGCGCACCATGAGCGGCAGGCGATCGTGCGGGCAGCTCGCGCCGCGCTTGATGGCCATGAGCGCGCCGTCCACGTCGCGCTCCCCCAGCTGATCGGTACCGCGGATACTGCGGAACTCCTCGACGCGTACGGGATTGCGCTTGACAAGCGCCAGCAGCGTATCGTCGGACATGACCCACTTGCGCGGAATGTTGCGACGCTCGGCGCGGTCCTCGCGCCAGGCGGCAAGCTCACGCGCAATGCCCAGTTGATGGCGGCTGCAGGAGTTGATGCGCTTGACCTTGCGGAACGCCTCGTGACGGTCGGCACGATAGTGTGACTCGTCGGTCAGCGGACGCAACTCATCGAGTACCCAGTCCACACGGCCCAGCTCACGCAAGCGGCTCATCATCTCGGTATAGGCGACGATCAGGTACTTGACGTCATCGATCGCGTACTCGATCTGCTTGTCGGTCAGCGGGCGGCGCGACCAGTCGGTCAGCGACTCGGTCTTGGGCAGCGAGACGCCGCAAAACGTCTGAACAAGCGCGCCATACGAAATCTGCTGGCGCTCGCCCAAAAAGGCAGCGGCGACCTGCGTATCGAAAATCGGTCGTGGCAGCACGCCCACGGTATGGAGCATAACCTCCATATCCTGCGAGCAGGCGTGGAAGACCTTAGTCACGCTCTCGTCTGCCATAAGCTCGGCCAGCGGCGATAGGTCGTCGATTACCAGGGGATCGACCGCTACACTCTCGGCAGGGGTGGCAATCTGAACCAAACACAGACGCGGATGGAACGTGCGCTCGCGCAAAAACTCGGTATCGACGGCAATCGCGTCGAACTCACGGGCGCGCTGGCAAAAGTCGAGTAGAGCCTGATGTGTGGAAATGTACATATCAACCCATCGAATAAGGTTAGGCCCGAAAAACACGGGTAGGATATCGGCATTGCCTTACAACTATACTCGGTTAGTCACAGAACGGGAACGTAAGTATGCGCTGCCTTATCATCCACAACCCGGCATCGGGCCCCAGCTCAGATGAAATCTACGCATTCACGCACGCCCTCGCGCAGGGCGGCGACGAGGTCGTGATGCGCTTTATCGGCGATGGCATGGAGCCCGAGGACGCCGTGGCAGACGTTCGCGAGTTCGACCGCGTGGTCGTCTCGGGCGGCGACGGCACCGTCTCCAACGTGCTCGACCAGATGCGCGGCTGCGGCGTCCCCACGCTCGTTTTCCCCTCCGGCACGGCCTGCCTGTTCTTTAACAACATCGGCAATGCCCCCGAGGCAGCGGCGCTTGCCAAGGCATGTCGCGCCGGCCGCACGGTCAAAGTAGACATGGGCGAGCTCTTTTGGCTCGACGAGAACGGCAACGAAAAGCGCCATGGCTTTATCATCATCGCCGGTTCGGGCTTTGACGCCGAGATCATGATGAAGGCCGCCCCCACCAAAAACGACATCGGCGAGATCGCCTACTTCCTCTCCGCTCTCGCCACGCCCAACCCCACGGTGGCGCACTTTACCATTGAGCATGATGGCATTGTTGAGGAGCTCGACGGCATCTGCTGCATGGCGGGCAACACGTCTGTCATCCAAAACGACATCAACCTGTTCCCCAACTGCCGTATGAACGACGGCATGGTCGACATCGTCGTTATTGAGCCCGTGCGCACGGTGCAGTTGCTCCCCACGGTAATCACCGCCGCGCTCGACCCCGCCGGCAAGGTACTCGGCCGCCCGCAGTTTAAGATCATCCAGACCAAAGAAGCCAAGATTACCTGCACGCCATCGCTCGGCATGCAGTTTGATGGCGAGATCATCTCCAGCAACTCCGGCGTCTTTGGCGCCCGCGCGCTACCGCAATGCCTTGATATCATCGTCGACGAATTCTCGCCGCTCGGAAAATAGGAGGACCCCCGTGAACGACAACCCCATCCTTGGCTTTATCGTCATCGTTTTGGCCATGCTCGTCGGCTATGCCATTAACGTGATTCACCGTCGAAAGAAGTAGCCATTACTCTTAGACGGCCCGTGCAGCCCGGACCCCTCGCCGGCATGAAACCACATGCCGGCGAGGGGTCCGCTTTTTTCTTGACGCTTTATTTAGCTACATTTTTCGCTGGCGTTATACAAATTGATTTCCCACTAAATGAGTTCAATTTACCGTTAATCGCATATTTCGCTACGCTTATCGAGTAAATAACTTTCATGAATGTATATTGTTTCGAATTCGTTACGCTAAGGGGGTGTAATTATTGGGTGAAGCCCTCTGGAGCCAGAGGG
>URIJ01000134.1 GCA_900547835.1 uncultured Collinsella sp. | reverse complement strand
AATCTGGGAGGAGAACGCACAATTTTGGGATAATGCAATGGGTGACGAATCTAATTTAGGTGGGCGTAGTCCTGTGACTGGTGAAAGACGTGGGCGATATAGATTGTTTCGCGCTCAAACTTGTAAAGGCACACGTAGTTGTTGACGGGAAACGATCGATAATTGCGTGCCGCCAGCTCTCGTATGTGGGAGAGGGGTCGTAGGGGCGGCTGCTTGCGAAGCAGATCAAGCTGATATTCAAACTCAGCAACAAAATTGCCTGCTGCACGTGGATTCATGAGGATTTGAGCAAGGTATCCGACAATACTCTCGTACTCATATCGTGCGCTTTTGAGTATTACGACGTTATAGGTCATATTTGTCTCGTATCGCGGTCGCGAAGGAGTCGTAGTCGCTGTAGTCGCCTTGCGATATCTCGTCTTCTGCCAGCATCATACGAGACAGCAGCTTGGCTTTGGCGATTTCGTCTTGCATGAGACGATACTGGTCGCTGCTGATGCAGTGCATGGCCTCGTAGCCGTTCTTGGTAACGGTGACATCGCGCTCAGACTCAACAAGCGCGGTAAATGCAGCGGTGTCCTTCATATCTCGGACAGGCACACAGGTGGACATAGGTACCTCCTTTGCGTTGGGACGTAATTGTACCACGGTATATTAAAACGTCGGCGTCGACGAATTATCTCAATCTGTAACAGTTGGGAGTAGAAAACCGGGTTAGATGTTACGGATCGAGACAAACGGTCTGCTCGGACCGAGCCAAAACAAAAAAGGCCGCATGCGATCCCGTGGAGGGATTCGCATGCGGCCGAAAGGGGATATGTGGTTGAAACTAGGCCATGAGCCTGCCGGTCTCCGCGACGTTCTTGTACCAGTACGCGCTCGCCTTGGGATAGCGCTTCTGGGTCTCAAAGTCGATGTAGAACAGGCCATAGCGCTTGTTATAGCCGTTGGTCCAGGAGAACTGGTCCTGCAGCGACCACACAAAGTAGCCGTCGACGTTCACGCCGCCGTCGATTGCCTTGAGGATCCATGCGAGATGCTGACGCATGTAGTCGATGCGAGGGGCGTCGTCGATAAAGCCGTCCTCAAAGTCGTCCTTATAGCCCATGCCGTTCTCGGTGATGTAGATCTTCTTGTAGTTGGGGTAATCGTTCTTAATGCGGAGCAGCAGGTCGTAGAGGCCCTCGGGATAGATGATCCAGTCCCAATCGGTGGTGGGTACGCCTTCGCGCACGCATGCCTCGCCCACGCCCTTGAGGAACCAGCGCGAGGAGCCCTTGTCGCCGGTGCCATTGTGGTTGATGTCGTTTTCGCCCTCGGCGGCACGCAGGAACTGGCACTTGTAGGTGTTGACGCCCAGGCAATCGTTGTAGGGGAGCGCGGCGGTCAGCGCGGCGATGTCCTCGTCGCGGACGTCGAGCTCGCCGCCGGCGATGTGGGCCAGCTTGGTTGCAGCCTCCATGGTGTCGGCCGCATAGTGGCCGCGGAAGGTGGCGTCGAGTACCCAGCGGTTGTTGATGACGTCGGCCATGCGAGCTGCCTCGCAGTCGGCGGCGCTGTTGGGGTCGAGGGGATACTTGGGCTCCAGGTTCTGGACAATACCGATCTCGCCCTCAAAGCCGCCATCATGGAAGGCGACAACGGCCTTGGCGTGGGCCACCATCATGTTGTGCATGAGCTGGAAGGCCTTGTCCAGACGGTACTTCTCGCCGTGCGGCCAGTTGCCGACGATAAAGCTGCCCTCGGCGGTCGCGGGAATCTCGTTAAAGGTAAACCAGTGCTTGACCTCGGTGAACTCGGCAAAGCAGAACTTGGCGTATGCAACAAAGGCGTCGATCGTCGTGCGCGTCAGGAATCCCTCGCCGCCGTCCTGGTAGAAGGCCTCGGGCGTGTCAAAGTGATCGAGCGTGACATAGGGGATAACGCCAGCTTTGTTGCAGGTGGCAAAAAGCTCGTGATAGAAAGCGACTCCCTCGGGGTTAATCTCGCCGGTGCCATTGGGGAAGATGCGGCTCCAGGCGATGGAGACACGGATGCCGTTGATGCCAAAGCGCTGGCACAGGTCGATATCGACCGGGTATTTGTTGTAGAAATCGCTTGCGGGGTCGGGGGAGAAGCGACCCTGAGCAGCCAAGAAATCGTCCCAGGGAACTTTGCCCTTGCCGTGCGTGCGGGTCCCGCCCTCAACCTGGTAAGCGGCGGTGGCGCCGCCAAACACAAAGCCGTCGGGGAACTGCATGGGGTTGGTCATGAGTCATCCTTTCTGTGGGATACGAATAGGGAGAGGTGCCCGAACTGGGGATCCGGGCACCAACAGAGGGGGGAGCTAGTCGAGGTTCTCGCGGAGCCACTTGATGGCACCGGCGGGGTCGCGGGTAAGGTCGATGTATTCCTTGCCGCGCGGGGCGAGCAGCTTAATGCCCAGGCGATCGGTGTCGGCCTTCATGTCGTTGTAGTAGCTACGAACCTGCGGGGCGAGCACGATGACGTCGTACTGATCCATGATGGCAGTGTGCTGGCCATAGGCACCTGCGGAGGAAGCGATGTTCTCTCCGGTCTGTGCGGCACCTTCCTTGATGGCGTTGGCGAGCATGGCAGAGGTTCCGGCGCCGGCGCACAGGACGAGGACCTTCAGGCCATCGACATGCTTCTTGGCGGATGCATCGGCAGCGGGCTCGGACTCGGGCTGATCGGCGACAGACTTGCTGTCGGCGGCGGCAACAGTCGTCTCGACGGAAGCGGTAGCCTGCTCGACAGCGGGCGCAGAGGGCTTGGCGGCGATGTCAGCGGCACCATTGGACTCGAGACCCAGCTCGGCGGCGCGCTCGGCCTCCTGGTCGCAGAGCAGCTTATCGTATGCCTTCAAGAACGGCAGGTAGATGATGGCGTCCAGCAAGATGATAATCGCGACAAATATCAGGGCGATAAGCTGGAAGTTCGTGGTGATGAAGATGCCGATGGGGGCAGGGGTAGCCCAAGGCACCACGAAGGAGAAGCCGTTCATGCCCACGTTATCGATAAAGAACTTGGCAACACTCACGTTGACGCAACCGGCGGCAACAAAGGGGATGAGCATGTAGGGATTAAGGATCATCGGCGCGCCAAAGAGCAGCGGTTCGTTGACGGCGAAGGCAACAGGAACAATCGAGGCCTTACCGACGGCTTTGAGCTGCTTGGACTTCATAAAGAGAATCAGCAGAAGCGGCACGATGAACGTGGCGCCGGTGCCGCCGAACTCACCCACGAGCGACATGTTAAAGGTGAGGGAGTGGGCAGGGTGGCCACCGGCCAGCAGAACCTGCAGGTTCTCGGCCTGGTTGGCAAGACGGATGGGGTCGATGCCCGGCTGGACAATCGAGGGGCCGTGGACGCCGATGAACCAGAAGAACGCGGTGGCTGCCTGGATAAGGATAAGGCCAGGATAGGTTTCTGCGGCGGTAAAGAGCGGGGAGAGCAGTTTGATAAGCAGCTCGGAGAACGGAACGCCCATGAGGTTGCGCACGACGACATCGATGATGCCGCAGATGATGACGGCGCCGCCAAAGGGGATGATGTCGCGGAAGTTCTGAGCGATGGCGCCCGGGACCTCCTTGGGCAGCTTAATGGTCAGATCGCGCGAGACGCAGAACTTATAAACCCACACGGTAATGAACGCGGCGATATAGGCCGAGAACAGACCGCGCGTACCCATGCTGGTGCAATCGAAGACCGAAAGCTCGGAGCCGTCGAACTTGGTGGTGAACTGCGTAACAGCGAGCAGCAGCATGCTGCACTGGGCGGCCACCATGGTGGAGCCGTCGTTGAGCACCTTGCCGGCGGGCATGCGACGGTTCATGGAAGCCGTAAAGTTCTTGGCGGTGGTGCCGGCAACCATGATGCCCATGACGCCCATGGTGAAGTTGTACAGCTTATTGCACCAGTCGATGAGCGGCTGGGGCAGCGTGATGCCAACTACGCCAGGAAGGGTGGCGATCAACAGAAAGATCGAAGAGGTGAGGACGATGGGCATGCACCCAAGGAATCCGTCCTTAATGGCCTGGAGGTAGATGTTCCTCGAGATCTTCTCAAAGAACGGCTGATGCTTTTCGAGCATCTTTACGATGGCGTCCATAGAGCTCCTTTGTTGCTCGATGCGCGATGCATGTGGATGGAACTGGTCGTCGATGGATGGTCAGGACTGCCCGGAAACCTTCCTGCTTAAGGAAGGCATTGCGAAATGACAACGTTGTCATTTCGTTAATGACAACGTAAGACATTTTGGGAAGAGCAACAAGGATTTACAGGTGAACGGTCGATATTGTCCGATAAACGGCTGATTTGTCGGTCGGGCAGGTAGTGTATGCTAGAACGCAAAAAAAGCGATGCAAAACCGACTGGAGAAGTAGTGGCAACGATGGACAAGAAAAATGTCTCAATGAACGATGTGGCAGTTGCCGCGGGCGTTTCTCTCAAGACGGTGTCGCGCGTGATCAACGAGCCCGATAGCGTGCGCGAGTCGACACGCGATAAGGTCCATTCCGCAATGGAGACGCTCGGGTTTCGAACCAACTTTGCCGCGCGTTCGCTCAAGTTGGGCCGTTACGGGTGCATCGGCGTGGTGCTGTTCCACTTGTCGGGCGGCGCCGTGGACATGATTGACGGTATCGCCGATGCCGCCGAAGAGCGAGGCTTTGCGCTCACGATGATCAAAAAGCGGGCGGGGGAGAAGATGACCCTTGCCGATGCGGCGCGCAGGATGTCGCAGCTGCCTGTTGATGGCATGATCTTCAACCTGCGTCAGATGGTCGATGACTTTGATACCTTTGAGGCGCCGAAAGACCTCAAGACGGTGATTATCACACCGATGGAACATCCTACCTGCTCCACCGTCAGTGACGACCAAGAGGGCGGCGCGCGCATGGCGTGCGAGTACTTCTTGAATCACGGGCACAAGAACGTGTACTTCGTTTCTGGTAAAAAAGAGTCACTGTCGAGCCAGTGCCGTATGACAGGTTGGCGTGCGGCACTCGAGGCGCGTGGTATCGAGCCGCCTGAGCCCCTACAAGGCGATTGGAATGCGGATAGTGGCTATGCCGCGGGCCTTGTGCTTGCCGATAAGCCCGATTGCACGGCGGTCCTCGCTGCTAACGACTGCATGGCAAACGGCGTGATGATGGCTCTACGTGACAAAGGGCTCAGCGTGCCCGACGACGTGTCCGTGATCGGCTTCGATGACGAGCTTTACAAGACGATTCCCAACTCGATTCTGACGTCGGTGAAGTTTCGCCACCGCGAGCTGGGCATCCGTGCGCTCAACGAGGTCGTTGCAGGCCTGGAAGCCCCGAGTTCCAGAAGCCGCACGCTCGTCTCGGGCGTGTTGGTCGAGCGTTCCAGCGTAAAGGACCTGCGGGCGTAGACGTGCTCGGCTCGTTCATCTTAATCTGTAACAGCTAGGACCCAAAAACTCGACTAGGTGTTACAGATCGAGATTTTGTCTACCCAGCCATCATCTTTGTCTTGATCTGTAACAGTTAGACGGTCAAAAGCGAGTCAGATGTTACAGATCGAGACAAACGAACACGACCCAGCCCGCCCAAAAACAAAAACGGCGGATACGACCAGGGATGCTGAAGCATCCACCGGGAAGGTCGTATCCGCCACACGG
>URIJ01000133.1 GCA_900547835.1 uncultured Collinsella sp. | reverse complement strand
ACGGAGAGCACATTAAGTGCTCTCCGGCTCGTGCGGAACTCGCGATCGACCTTATGCCCCGCCCCTCGGGACTAAGGATACATGGTTGGAGCTGCTAGATGGCAAAATTCATTAGCTAGTGACGTGTCTTACCTTGCATATCGAAACATCTTCACCACCGTTTAAATAAAA
This sequence comes from uncultured Collinsella sp., assembly GCA_900547835.1. GTDB lineage: Bacteria > Actinomycetota > Coriobacteriia > Coriobacteriales > Coriobacteriaceae > Collinsella. The sequence continues at coordinate 5,481 of URIJ01000133.1, read as the reverse complement.
AAGAGGTACCGGTTGGAGCCGGTACCTCTTTTGGTGCGTTGTTATTTGGCTGAGGCTTTTTGGGTTAACTTACAGACCGCAGGCTACTTTGAGTTCGTTGACTCGATCGGTCTTCTCCCAGGTGAAGTCGGCGTCTTCGCGGCCGAAGTGACCGTAGGCTGCCGTCTTTTCGTAGATGGGGCGACGCAGGTCTAGGTAGCGGATGATTGCGCCCGGGCGCAGGTCGAAGGTCTTCTCGACGGCCTCGACGATCTTGTCCTCGGCAACATGCGCGGTACCGAAGGTGTCGACCATGATTGAGAGGGGCTTGGAAACGCCGATGGCGTAGGCAAGCTCGACTTCGCAGCGGTCGGCCAGACCGGCGGCGACCACGTTCTTGGCGACCCAGCGCGCGGCATACGCGGCGGAGCGGTCAACCTTGGTGCAGTCCTTGCCGCTAAAGGCGCCGCCGCCGTGACGGCCGTAGCCGCCGTAGGTGTCGACGATGATCTTGCGGCCGGTGAGGCCCGTGTCGCCCATGGGGCCGCCCACGACAAAGCGACCGGTGGGGTTCACGTAGATGTCCGCGTTGTCCCACGGCATGTTCTCGGCGGCCATGACCGGGGTGATGACGTGCTCGATGAGGTCGGCCTTGATCTTGCCCATGTCCTCGATCTCGGCGGCGTGCTGCGTGGAGATGACGATGGTCGTGACCTCGACGGGCTTGCCGTCCTCGTAGCGCACGGTGACCTGGGTCTTGCCGTCGGGGCGCAGGTAGGGCAGGGTTCCGTCATGGCGCACGGCAGCCAGGCGCTCGGCCAGGCGGCTTGCCAGGTAGTGCGGCATGGGCATGAGGGTCTTGGTCTCGTTGGAGGCATAACCGAACATCATGCCCTGGTCGCCGGCACCGATCAGGTCGATCGGGTCGGTGGTAGCGCCGGTCTGGGTCTCGAAGGACTCGTCAACGCCCTGGGCGATATCGGGCGACTGCTCGTGGATGAGGCTCATAACGCCGCAGGTATCGCAGTCAAAACCGAACTTGGCGCGGTTGTAGCCAATGCGGCGGATGACGCCGCGGGCGATTTCCTGTACGTCGACGTAGGCCTGGGTGCGAATCTCGCCGGCGACGATGACGGTGCCGGTGGTCACGAGGGTCTCGCAGGCGCAGCGGACGTTCTCCACGTTGGCAGGCACGCCGTTGGGGGCGATGTAGCCCTGCTCCTGGAGCTCTATTTCTTTGGCGAGGATTGCGTCGAGGACGGCGTCACTGATCTGGTCAGCGATCTTATCGGGATGACCTTCGGTCACCGACTCCGACGTAAAAACAAAGGACCCGTGTTGGGGTGGGATGGAACGAAGTTCTTCTGGCATGATTGCCCCTTTCAAAAACGTGTCCCGGCGACCGTTACCATTCCGCCGGGCTCTCTATGCAAGGGCACATCATAGCGCGTAAATCAAACATTCACACCCTTTCCGCACCTACTCATTGGGGACAGACTTAAATGACCAGTCGGGTGCTCATTGGGTAGTCATTTAAGTCTGTCCCCAATGAGTGGGTCGGTGCCCTTTGTGCGGAGGTTGCTTTTATGCTTTATACTGGTGCGGTTAGACATCCATCCTGCAATCGAGGAGATTTCCATGGCATCAGACGTTCGCGTCCGCTTTGCACCCTCACCGACGGGCAAGCTGCACATCGGCGGCGCCCGCACCGCTATCTATAACTGGGCTTTCGCCCGCGCAAACGGCGGCACGTTCATCCTGCGCATCGACGACACCGACCCCACCCGCTCCACCGACGAGAACACGCAGATCATCCTGCGCGCCATGCGTTGGCTGGGCCTGGACTGGGACGAGGGCCCCGAGGTGGGCGGCGACTTTGGCCCCTATGCCCAGACCGAGCGCCTGGACCTGTACAAGCAGGCCGCCCAGAAGCTTTGGGATGAGGGCAAGGCCTATCCCTGCTTCTGCACCAAGGAGCAGCTCGATGCCGACCGCAAGGCCGCGCAGGAGCGCAAGGACCCCTTCCAGGGCTATCAGCGTCGTTGCCGCGATCTTGATCCCGAGGAGGCCCGCCGCCGCATCGAGGCCGGCGAGTCCTACGTCCTGCGCATCAAGGTGCCCGAGGACCGCGGCGACGTCGTCGTCCACGACGCCGTCCACGGCGAGGTGACCTTCGACGCCAAGGAGCTCGACGACTTTGTGATCTTCCGCTCCGATGGCACGCCCACGTACAACTTCGCGACCGTCGTCGACGACGCCATGATGAAGATTACCCATGTCATCCGCGGCGACGACCACCTGTCCAACACCCCGCGTCAGGTCATGGTCTACGAGGCCCTCGGCGCGCCCGTGCCTACGTTCGCCCACATTTCCATGATCTTGGGTGCCGACGGCAAGAAGCTCTCCAAGCGCCACGGCGCCACCTCGGTGGAGGAGTACCGCGACGCCGGCTACCTGTCCGACGCCTTCGTCAACTACCTGGCGCTGCTCGGCTGGTCGCTCGACGGCGAGACCACGATCATCCCGCGCGATGTCCTGGCCAGCAAGTTCTCGCTTGACCGCATTTCCAAGAACCCGGCGACCTTCGACCCCAAGAAGCTCGACTGGGTCAATGCCGAGTACATCAACGGCATGTCCGACGCCCAGTTTGCCGATGAGATTATGGTCCCCGAGCTGCACGAGGCGGGTCTCATCGAGGGCAACGTCGAGTACGGCGAGGACTGGATCGACGCGCTTGCCGCAATCGTCAAGCCGCGCACCAAGATGCCGGCCGACGCCGTGACCGTCGCCGCTCCCATCTTCGCTACGGCCGAGACGCTCGAGTATGACGAGAAATCCGTTAACAAGGGCCTGGCTAAGGAAGGCATGGGCGCCATTCTGGATGCCGCCAAGGCCGCGCTCGAGGGCGTGGACAAGTGGACTGCCGAGGCCATCGACGCCGCGCTTGAGCCGCTGCCCGAGCAGATGGACCTCAAGAAGCGCGTGGTGTTCCAGGCCGTGCGCGTCGCCGTCTGCGGCAACATGGTGAGCCCTCCGCTGGGCGAGACCATGGCGCTCGTCGGCCGCGACGACTGCCTGGCGCGTATCGACCGCGCCCGCACGATGGCGCTGTAGTAGACGCGCAAACGCATGTATCCGAGCCCCGTTCCCTCGAGCGGGGCTCTTGTTTCTGTACCGATGAGTGGGTTGCTGGGACAAAATAATCAGTAGTGTTTGTCCCATGTTCGAGTGACGCAACAAGCTCGACACTCGTATCGGCCATGGGACAAACTCTACTGATTATTTTGTCCCACCCCTTTCAGGTCCGTTCGTTAGAGGTGGTGTATGGCTCAACAACTGTCGCTGTTTGGTTCGCCGGAACCGGAGGAAGCTCCGGTGAAGCCCAAGCCTGCCGCTGCCTCGGCTCAGCCTAAGCCTGCACCTGAGCCCATCGCTGCCTACGCGAGCGTGGTTCTCGACATTCCTACCCGAGCGCTGTCCGAGCCATTCGCCTACTGCATTCCCCAGTCCCTTGCCAACGAGGCGCAGATCGGATCCACGGTCCTGGTCCACTTTGGTAACCGTGCCGCCGCGGGCTATATCGTCGACATTGCGCCTGAGCTAGGCGACCTGCAAGGCAACAGCGCCCTCGACCCCGCGCGCATTAAAGCCATCGAGGCCACCCTAAGCAAACCGCTCTTTACCGCCGAGGCTGCTCGCATCGCGCGCTGGATGAGCCGCGAGTACGTCGCGACCCTTTCCGAGTGCCTGCGCCTGTTCTTGCCACCGGGTGGAAGCCCGCGCGTGGTCAAGGGCGATGACGGCGTGTGGACCGTTGAGCGCCCCGCCGTCAAACCCATCCAAAACCGCTGGGTGATGCTTACGCCCGAAGGCTTTGACTATACGCCGCCCAAGACCGCAGTTCGCCAGCGTCAGCTCATCGAGGCGCTCCAGTGCGGACCGGTCACGACGCGTGACCTCAACCTGCTCTACAACAGCATGTCGGCGACCATCAAGGCGCTCGAAAAACGCGGCGTCGTGGTGGTGGAGGAGCGCCGTGCCTGGCGCGGTTGCAGCGAGCAGACTACGCTGTCCTCGGCAAGCGGTAAAGCGCCGGTCGCACTTACGAACGGCCAGCAGCAGGCGCTCGCGCAGATTGAACGCGCCCGTCTTGACGCCCACGGAGACGTGGTGCTCGTGGACGGTGTCACGGGCTCCGGCAAAACCGAGGTTTACCTTTCGGCGATTGAGCGCGTGCTGGCGGCCGGCCGTTCGGCCTGCGTGCTGGTGCCCGAGATCTCGCTGACGGCCCAGACTGTCGGCCGCTTCCGCTCGCGTTTTGGCGAGACGGTTGCTGTGTTCCATTCGCGCCTTTCGGCCGGTGAGCGCCTAGACCAGTGGGATATGGTCGCCAGCGGTGCCGCACGCGTGGTCGTGGGCGCCCGCTCGGCGCTCTTTTGCCCGCTCAGCGACCTGGGCCTCATCATCATCGACGAGGAGCACGAGACCAGCTACAAGCAGGGTTCCAGCCCGCGCTACCATGCGCGCGAGGTGGCGGCCGAGATGGCGCGTCGCTATCGCTGCCCGCTCGTGTTGGGCTCGGCTACGCCTTCTGCCGAGGCCCTCGACCGCTGCCGCCGTGGCACGTTCAACGGTGTCACTTGGACACGCGTCGAGATGCCCGAGCGCCCGGGACACGCCGTGCTGCCCGAGGTTCGCATTGCCGACCTGCGCCGCGAGTTCTCGCACGGCAGCCGCTCCATGTTCTCAATACCGCTGATGGAAGGCTTGGAACGCGTGGTCGAACGTCGCGAGAAGGCCGTGCTGCTGCACAACCGCCGCGGTTTTGCGCCGTTTTTGATGTGCCGCGAGTGCGGCTGCGTCCCCACCTGCAACCACTGCTCCACAGCGCTTACGTATCACGAGCGCACACACACGCTGCAGTGTCACACATGCGGTTCGTCTTGGCGCGTGCAGCCGTATCCCGCGCCCACGAGCCGTTGCCCCAAATGTGGCAGTCGCTACCTGGCAAAAATGGGCCTGGGCACGCAGCAGATCGAGGACGCTCTGCACCAGTTGCTTCCCGAGGACGTTGCCATCATTCGCATGGATGCCGATTCCACGCGTGGCAAGGATGCGCACAAAAAGCTGCTCGAGCAGTTCGATGCGGCGGATTGCGCCGTGTTGCTGGGTACCCAGATGATCGCTAAAGGCCTCGATTTTCCCGAGGTCACGCTCGTGGGCGTGGTCAATGCCGACTTCGCCCTTAAGCTGCCCGATTTCCGCGCAGGGGAGCGCGCCTACGATCTGCTGGAACAGGTGGCGGGCCGTGCCGGTCGCGGCGATCGTCCCGGTGAGGTGATCATCCAGACCTACCTGCCCGAGGATCCGGTCATTCGCGCCGTCGCTAAGCACGACCGTTCGATCTTTACCGACTACGACCTGGACCAGCGCCGCGACGCCCTGTATCCACCGTTCGTGCGTCTGGTCAACATTTTGGTGTGGTCGGCGAATCGTGACGAG
>URIJ01000132.1 GCA_900547835.1 uncultured Collinsella sp. | reverse complement strand
ATCGACCAAAATCCACCTCGCGCTCACTCAGAAGCGGGTGGACGTCTCCGGCGCCATCAAGCTACCGCTCGAGCGAATTCCCCAACTCGGCGTGGCGTTCGCCTCGCTCCGCTCGATGTTTCGCACCGTCACCAACACGGTGAGTGTGCCCACGCTGCTCCAGGCGACTGACAAATATGGTAGCCCGCTCGATCCGTCGAAACTCAACACGTTCAAGGACGGCAGCGGTCTCACAGGGGGCTACCGCGACGCCGCCAAGGGCCTTGGGCAGGCGCGCTTCCACGTAGTCGAGGGCGACATCGCCACGAGCGTCACGCAGGTGCCTTACGATCCAACATCGCTATTCATGGCAGCCGCAATCGCGCAGATAAACCAAAAGCTCGACTCCATCCAGGAGTCCGTCGACGAAATGTTCGAGTACATGCGTCAGCGCGACAAGGCCAACATGCGTGGCAACCTCAAGACGCTCGCAGACATCCTCAACGGTTACGGCCTCAACTACGGCAACGCCACCTACATGGCAAACGCCCATATGAAGGTGCTCGACATCGAGCACGCGTCCACGCGTGACATGGAACTCTTCCGCTCGCAGGCACAGGCGGATCTGAAAAAGAAAGGGTTCATCGAGGTGCGAGACGGCTTGGGCAGACGCCTCGACAAGGTGCTCGACTACCTCAAAGACTGCCAGCTCGCCACCTACATCCACGCGTTCTCGCTGTTCCTCGAACCCATGCTCGCCCAGAACTTCGAGCCCGCAAAGCTCGCGGACGCCACTGCGAAAATCGAGGCTGATTCGATCGCGTACCGCGAGCTCTACACCGACTGCTACAACGCACTCGAAGCGGGGGCTGTCGACACCGTCGATGCGGCACTGCTGGGCGGTATCGCGTCCGCGGGCAAATTGCTCGGTCACGCCATCGCAAAGACCCCCGTGGGCGACCATACACTCATCGACGAGGCGCTCGAAGGCGCAGGAGAGAGCATCGGAAAGTTCAACGACAAGCAATCCGAGAAACTCCTCGAAAAGCTCCATCAGGCAAAGACGCCCGACGTCACGCCGTTCAAGCAGAGCGTAAAGGAGATCGACACCCTCTACAACCGCCCCGCGCAGATCGCCGTGGACGCCGAGAACGTCTACATCCTGCCTGCCAAGCAGCAGGAAGAGTAACGATACGCGACAGGCACGCGCCATGCAGACAGCTAACGCCCCTACCTTCCCGCCGCCTTCAGCTTCAGCAGCAGGTCGCCCAGCTCGGGGCACTTGCTAGAAAGGCGCGTCTGAGCTCGCTCGCCCATCCCCCACCGCTGGCGGACTTCCTGGGCGCGCGGGCTCACGCGGTAGTCCCCGTCCATCACCTGCTTGAGCAGCTTGGCGGTCACGCGCGCATCGGCAAGGGCGCTGTGGGCGTGACCCGTCGGCTCGTCGAACTCGATGCCAAGCCACGTCGCCGCGTCACTCAAAGAGACGCACCCGTGGCTGCCCACGTCCATGATCGAGGTGTAAAACGCCTGCAGGTCGGCCCAGTCCGTAGGAAATGCGGCAAGGTCGATTTGCTTTGCCTGGCACTCGGTCATAAGCTGTCGACGGTCCGTCCCGCTCCAGCAAACTATCTGGGCGGAGTAGCGGCCGATCCAATCGCTGAGCCTTTTGATCACCATGTAGAGCGGGTCGGCCATCGCGGTGTCCACGGCCGATATACCTGTGAGCTCGCGGACGGGAAACGCAACGCCTTCGGTAAATTCCGTCTGCACAAACTGCGAGAACTCGCCCATAACGTTGCCGTGGTAATCGAGCTTGACGGCGCCGACCTCGATAATCTCATTGCGCAGTCCACGGCGCTGGCGCTGCTTTGGCACCGGCGCAAACTCAAAGTCCAGCACAATCTGGCGCGCAAAGTTCGTCGTGTCGATAGCCGAGATACCCGGCGTCTTTTCAGCTGACACGGTCATGGCCTTTCTCCGTCAACTGCCGCTTGCTACATAGGCGGCTACATTGCCGTAAGGATAGGCGCCCGCGCGGACATGAAAGCGGGGCGCAATACCATGCGCCAAGCACACGCCATGCAGACGGCCCCAAGAGAGTCGCCCGCTCTATTCAAATGCATGAAAAAGATTGAGGCCCGGTGACTTGAATCAGAGGTCATCCCGGGCCCATCAGAGCTCACAGAGCTCTTGGTTGCTTTGGTCTCGCTCTTCACGGCGCTTATCGAACTTTCCGAGGCACTCAAGCAGCATTCGAAGCATAACAAGTCGCTGCCATTAAGGCACTGACCTCTTGACCAAGCAACGGCGCTGCCCAGCTATCACCCTTGGGCTGCCGTCAACTTTATTCTATCCGCGAGCATCTGGTTTACCAAATGGATTTTCGGTAAAGGAAGCACGGCACGCCCGCAAAACCACTACGCCCCAAGTGCCGCCATGGGAATCACCGCCACGCCGTCGTCGCGTGTGTAGGCAATGCTCCCCTTTCCAACCACGACCGCCAAAAACGCCGGCGTGGCATTCTGGGCGGCAGGATTGGAGAGCACTTTCCTCTCCAGCGCCTTGAGATTTCTCGCTCCATCGTCTGCTTTCGCATCACTCAGCTTGACCTCGATGGCTCCCCAGCGCCCGTCGTGCTCAACGATCAGATCGACCTCAAGGCCCTTCTCATCTCGGAAATAATGGACACTGTTGTCGACACCGCCGTAGGTGGAAAGGAACACGCGCACGTCGCGCAGGACGAGATTCTCAAAGAGCATCCCCAGCGTTTGCATATCGCCAAGCAGCCGCTCAGGGGTAGCCCCCAGCAACGCCGCCGCAAGTGACGGGTCACAGAAGTAGCGCTTGGGGCGCACGCGAACGCGGGCCTTCGAGCGCATGGGCGGCTCCCATCCGCACAGGTCCTCGGTCAGCTTGAGCCTGTTGAAGAGGTCCAAGTACGCAGCGATGGTCCTCTCGTCGGGGCCCGCCTCACCGTACGAGGCGTCCTTTACGAGCGTCTTGTACGTGACAGCCTGGCTCTCGTTCATGGCAAGAGCTCGCAAAAGGCCGTGTGCAAGCTCGGGCGACATGCCCTCGTCCAGCACGTTGACGTCGAGCACCGAGTGCACGTACTGGCTTGCCGTCTCTCGCGCAAGATCTTCCGAAAGCCCAAGATTTGCAGGCCAACCGCCCCTGCAGCACCAGCGGGCGACGTCATCCACCGTGCTCTCGCGACGCTGAGGGGCAAAATCCTCGCCCTTAAAGAGGCTTGCCAGTGACACGAGCGGCTCGCCGTCGCCCGACTCACACAGGGCCATGGGGCGCATTGACAGACGGGCGATCCTACCCGTGCCGGAATGACGAACATGGCTGCGCTCCTCGCTTTTGAGCGCGGTCGAGCCCGTGAGCAAAAGTGTCCCCCGTTCGTTGCCGCTCGCGTCCACGAAACGCCGGGCGGCATCCCAAACCTCGAGCACCTCCTGCCATTCATCGACCAGGTGTGGCGCATCGCCGATGAGCGCCAGGCTTGGGTCGACCTCTGCCGCCGCACGCTGCGCAGGCTCATCGAGCCTGGAGACGCTCGCCGAGCGAGAGAGCGCCGTCCAGGTCTTGCCGCACCATTTGGGGCCGTTGATCTCCACACAGCCAAACGCCCGCATAAGGGTGTCGAGGCGCTCCTCTATGAGCCGGGGCCTATATCCCTTTTGGGTCAATCTCTTTGGTGCATCCATAGACGGCCGTCCCTCTCTATCATGCGATATGCGAAATTACGCCATTCTCAATGCTGATTTTACGCTACTTTCAATGTAGTTTTTACGCCATGACAGATGTAGTTTTTACGCCATTTTCATTGAAGGTTTTACGCTTGGCATCCTTAGCGCGACCCATTCCGAGCATCACATCAGAGCGTGCTTGGTTATCTCCGCTCGCACATCTCGGCAAACGAAATCAGCTTGGCATCTCCCCTGCTCGCCGCAGCTTCCTGACATCCTTGCGTAAAGCCTCGCTTCGAGAAGATCGCATAGCTTTTTTGCTGCCGTCTAAAGAGCTCGCTTCGGTGCACGAGCTTTTGCAGCACATCCTCGCCAACCGGTTCATTGCGCCATTTGCACTCCGCAAACAGCGCAGCGCCCTCGCCATCGTCAACAATCAAGTCGATTTCTTCCTGCGTATGTGTGCGATTGTCCGTCCCCCACCAGCGCCCGACGCTCGCCGGAACCACATCGAGCTGGCCCGCGCGCGCGAGTTCGTACACGTATTGCCTGCATATAAGCTCAAAGACCGTACCCATGTAATCCGATATGTGCGGCTCAATGCGCTTATACGCCATCTCGGCCATATCGTTTTGAATCAGCCCGATGTTCTGCGGCACAAACTTGTACCAGAACCTAAACATCTGGTCGCTCAGCAGATACACGGCCCGCTTATTGCTCGTCTCGTTTAGGGGCAGCTCGCGCTCGACAATCCCAAGCGACGCCAGCTTATCCACATAGCTCTTAACGTTGCTCGCAGGGATTCCCGTGGAGCTCGCAATCTCCGAAATTCTCGAGCGCCCCTGGGCAATTGCTTGCACGATCGCATCATATTGCTCGGGATTGCGGCACTCTTGCAACAGCAGGTTACTCGGCTCCTCAAAGAGATAACCCGTAGGAGTAAGAAAAAGACGTTTGATGTTGTCCTTGAGCGGTGCGGCAGGATCGACTTTCTCGATATATGCAGGAATGCCACCCGTCATGCCATAGCAAACTGCAGCGTCTTCGCGACCCATGCTCTGCCACAACCCGAGGGTCGTCGTAAAATCGAGCGGCATGATCTTAAACTGGGCCGTACGCCTACCGTATAGTGGGCTCTCGTAGCCCAACACCTGTTCCTCCATAAACGAAAGAGACGAGCCGCACAGGATAAGCATGAGCTTGGTCTCTTTGTACAAGTGATCGATCTTGTCTTGCAGCAACGAGCTGATCTCGGGATTCGATTGGGCGAGATAGGGATACTCGTCAATCACAACAATCAAACGTTCCGTGCGAGCCATGGTGGCCAACGCATCGAATGCCTCGTCAAAGCTACGAAACGACACACCTGCAGCACCAACCGAACCCGCAAGTATCGCCTGGCTAAAGCCGTGCAGGTTTGCCACTGCATTGGTACGACGAGCTTGAAAGTAAATAGCCTTCTTGCCTTGGATGAACTCCGTGATAAGACGCGTTTTGCCCACGCGACGGCGGCCGTAAATCACAGGCATCTCAAAGGAGCCCGTGCCATACAGTCGATTGAGCTCGGACATTTCCGCTGTTCTTCCGATAAACATAGGACCATCCTTCCTTTACGTTATAGCTAGCTATATTATACCTTCCTATAATATAGCTAGCTATAACGTAATTCGACAAGCGGCGCACGCAAAAGGGGCGGTACACCACCGCACGTGGACCGTTCCGGAAAATGTATCCCGTTCTGGAGCCAAAAACTGGGCCGTAGTTTCCGCCAAACATGCCATCCGGAAAGCGTGTCCCGTTCTGAGCGCCAAATCCGGGACGCAGTTTCCGTATGCGGAGGCGTTCCAAACAAAAGGCCCCGGCTCGCGATGGAGCCGGGGCCAAAGGCGCAGCGTATGTAGTTGATGTTGAGCGCGAACGGCCCGTCAACAATGGCCGTCCACGCTCTACCCTACCCGCGGTGACGGGCGCGGCTGTACGGCGTATCCACCATGGGCAGATCCGGACGCAGCTTGCCGTCGA
>URIJ01000131.1 GCA_900547835.1 uncultured Collinsella sp. | reverse complement strand
TATCGCGGGTTCGAATCCCGCTGGGGGCACCACAGAATCTGAGAAGCCCGTTACCAATTCGGTGACGGGCTTTTTGCTACCCATACGCCGGGATTCGAACCCCGAAGGCATAAAATCACACTGTCATCCAAGGGCCCGTGGACAAAAAATAGCAAATATGAGTACTGTTACCAATTTAGTAACAGCGATTTCATGCCATCAGAAGGCGATTTTGACACAAGGCGTCCTATGTCGGAGGAATTGCAGGTATTTATCAGCTAAGTACTTGGACATATGTTGCGTAACACTGCATATTTTGCAAAAAGATAATGCTACAGGGCTTGTGACAGTACTCATATTTGACGTTTTTTGCCCACGACCCCTTATTGCGTGGGCGAATCAGTTGCAAAGCGGGATCCAAAGCGTCCTTCGCAAACAAATAGCCGGGGCCCGCGCGATGCGGACCCCGGCTCAATACCGTGACGATATGTCAGTTACGCTCTACACGTAGAACAGGATGTCGTCGTAGGTCGGGACCGGCCAGTAGTCGGCGGCCACGATCTCCTCCATGGCATCCACGGCGGCGCGCAGCGTATCCATAGCGGGAACGACCTCGTGCGCGTACACGTTGGCCTGCTCCTGGCCATCGAGAGCCTCGGCCTTCTGATGTACGGCGTCGAGCGCCTTGATGGAGTCGTTGATGGCGGTGATACCGTTGCAGAGCTTGTTGAGCGTGTTCTGCTCGCACTGCATGGCGGCCTCAGCACCGGCGGCACGAATAGTCTCAAGGCCCTTAGCGACCTTGGTGGCGTAGGCGGTAATGACCGGGCGATAGGTACGACGCGCCTCGCGAACCATCGTGGTGGCCTCGATGTTCATGAGCTTGTTGTACTTCTCGAGTTTGCAGTCGTAGCGGCACTGAGCCTCGGCCTTGGTCAGGACACCCGTCTCCTCGAAGAGCGCGATAGCCTTATCGGAAACAAAGGCGGGCAGGGCATCGGCCGTGGTCTTGTTGTTGGCAAGGCCGCGCTTCTCGGCCTCGATGGGCCACTCGTCGGAGTAACCGTCGCCGGAGAACAGGATGCGCTGGTGATCGGTCAGCACCTTCTTGCAGTACTCGAGCGCGGCGTCCTGGAACTTATCCTCGGGCGTACCCTCGAGTGCGTCGGCGAAGGACTTGAGCGACTTGGCCACGGCGGCATCGAGCACCAGGTTGGAGTCGGAGACGTTCTGCTCGGAGCCGCAGGCACGGAACTCGAACTTGTTGCCGGTGAAGGCGAACGGGGAGGTGCGGTTGCGGTCGGTGTTGTCCTGCATCAGCTTGGGCAGGGTATCGGCGCCCAGGTCGAGCACGCCGCGCGTGGCATGGACGGAAGCCTTGCCATCGATGATCTTCTCGACGACCTCGGTAAGCTGGTCGCCCAGGAAGATGGACATAATCGCCGGAGGAGCCTCGTTGGCGCCCAGACGATGGTCGTTGCCGGCCGAGGCAACGGAGGCACGCAGGAGCTCCTGATAGTTATCGACGGCCTCGATCACCGCGGTGAGGAAGACGATGAACTGCAGGTTGTCGAGCGGGGTGTCGCCCGGATCGAGCAGGTTCTCGGACTCGGTGCCAAGCGACCAGTTGTTGTGCTTGCCCGAACCGTTGATGCCCTCGAAGGGCTTCTCGTGCAGCAGGCAGACCAAGTCGTGGCGGGAGGCGATGAGCTTCATCTTCTCCATCATGACCAGATTCTGGTCGATGGCCTCGTTGACCTCGCCATAGACCGGTGCGAGCTCATGCTGGCAGGGAGCAACCTCGTTGTGCTTGGTCTTGGCGGGAATGCCGAGCGCCCACAGCTCATCGTCCAGGTCCTTCATGTAGGCCGAGACGGTGGGGCGGATAGCGCCAAAGTAGTGCTCCTCGAGCTCCTGGCCCTTGCAGGGAGCGGCACCAAAGAGGGTGCGGCCGGTGATGACCAGGTCCTTGCGCTTGCGGTAAGCGTCCTTCTTGATCAGGAAGTACTCCTGCTCGTCGCCCACGGAAGGAACGACCTTCTTGGGGGTTTTACCGAACAGCGCCAAAACGCGCTTAGACTCACGCGAGAGCGCGGTCATGGAACGCAGCAGCGGGGTCTTCTTGTCCAGGGCCTCGCCCGTGTAGGAGCAGAAAGCCGTGGGGATGCACAGGACATCGTCCTTGATAAAGGCGGGGCTAGTGGGGTCCCAAGCGGTGTAGCCACGGGCCTCGAAGGTAGCACGCAGGCCGCCGTTGGGGAAGCTCGAGGCATCGGGCTCGCCCTGGATGAGGTTCTTGCCCGTAAACTTGGTAATGGCGGTGCCGTCGTGGTTGGGCTCGAGGAAGCTGTCGTGCTTCTCGGAAGTAATGCCCGAAAGCGGCTGGAACCAGTGCGCGTAGTGCGTCGCGCCCTTGGAGATGGCCCAGACCTTCATGGCATGGGCAACGGCGTTGGCCACATCCAGGTCGAGCGGCTCACCGCCCTCGAGGGTTGCAGCAAGGCGCTTCCAAATGTCCTTGGGGAGGTAGTCCTTCATGACTTCCTCAGAGAACACCATGGTCCCGAAGCGGTCAGTAAGTTCGGCCATACGGAACTCCCTTCGTATCGGCACCGCGTGAGAAGCGGTGTTGATTACTAACGAACGAGTCATAGCTTAGACTCGCCGTGTTTCCGCGACATTACCGTTATGTTGCTGTCGCGAAACCAATCAATGAGGTTACCCTATCGAGGCGGCGTTGCCACCCTCAACAGCCAATCAACTGCATAAATTGCAGACCTCTCCCCATGGTTTAAGGGTAGTCAATTTGGGATGGAGCTCTATTAACTGGTATTTTGCATCAGATACCAGTCTTTATAGTCCGTGCCTAGATTAGCCGCTCTGTTATAGAGAAAGCCGATAGCAAGGCATCTTTGATTGGTATCCTCAAATAGCGAGTGAAACTCCACCGTGACACAGTGGTGCTGTAGAATCCTTACAACACATCACACTATTACGTATCTAGAGGAGCACGATATGCGCGTCGACGAGGTTTTTAAGCAGGCAGCATCCCAGGGCACCGCACCCGTTTCGTTTGAGATGTTCCCGCCCAAGGGCGAGCTGACCCTCGACACGGCTCGCGAAGTGGCAGGCAATCTGTGCAAGCTTTCGCCGAGCTTTGTCTCGGTCACCTGCTCGGCCGGCGGCTCGGGCAACGGTGCCACCACCGCCCCCATCGCGCATATGATTACGAGCGAATTCGACACGCCCTCGGTGGCACACCTTACCTGCGTGGGCCGCTCGCACGCCGATATCGCCGCCAAGATCGACGAGTATCGCACCGCCGGCGTGGAAAACATCCTGGCCCTGCGTGGCGATCTTCCCGCTGGCGCGACCGAGGATGACAAGCCCGCCTCGGACTACGCCTACGCCCGCGACCTTATCCCCGAGCTCGTCGACGCCGGCTTTTGCGTGGGCGCCGCAGCCTACCCCGAGGGCCACATTGCCTGTGAGGACCTCAACCTCTCGGTCGAACACCTCAAGCAAAAACAGGACGCCGGCGCGAGCTTCTTTGTGACGCAGCTCTTCTTTGATAACGAGTGCTTCTACCGTTTTCGCGAGCTTGCCGACAAGGCCGGCATCACCGTGCCCATTACCGCGGGCATCATGCCGTTTATGGGCAAGTCGCAGATCAGCCGCATGGTCTTTATGTGCGGCGCGTCGCTGCCCTCCCCCGTCATCAAGATTCTCGCCAAGTACGAGAACGACCCCGAGAGCCTGCAGGCAGCCGGTGTAGATTATGCAGCCCGCCAGCTTTGCGACCTCAAGGAGCACGGCGCCGACGGCTTGCACCTGTACACTATGAACCGTCCTGCGATCGCCGCAACCATTATGGAGCGCCTGGGGTAATGGAAAAACCGCACATCGATACAACCGCTGTCGAAGTGCCGGCCGACCTTGCGTCGCCGGCGCTTTACCGTGTCGATGCTGCGCACCATCCCCGTGTCGACCGTGCCGAGATGCTGCGGTATCTGGGTTACGGCGGCCAGCAGATTGAGCCCGAACTGTCACGACGTATTGAGCTTGTCGTTGAACGTCTGGAACTGGACATTGAGCCCCGTGGCGTGCGCCGCGTGTTTGCCGTCGATGCCACGGGCGTGGACGATCAGGGAGAGCCCAGCATCCGTCTGGTTGGTACCAACGTTGAGCTGCGAGGTCGCGATATCTATCGACATCTCAAAGATGCCCGCTTTGCCGCGCTCATGGCATGCACCCTCGGCATGGACGCCGAGCGCCGTCTGCGCACCACGGGAGCCCAACATCCCCTGGAGGGCGCCGTGCTCGACGCCGCGTGCTCCGCTTACGTGGAAGCCGCCGTTGAGCAAATGGACCAGCAGGTCAAGGCTGCGGCCGCCGCACACGGACTCGCCGGTAACTGGCGCTTCAGTCCCGGCTATGGCGACTGCCCGCTTACGGCCCAGCGCTCAATCGTGAATGCGCTCAACGCCACGCGGCTCATCGGGCTTACCGTCACGCCGACCAGCCTGCTCATGCCCACCAAGAGCGTGACCGCGGTGATCGGTCTGTTTGACGGCGAAGTCCACGACGCCCAGAGTCGCCCCACCTGCAATATCTGCCGCATGCGTGAGCACTGCCGCTTCCGCGCCGCCCACACCACCTGCTATTCGCATTCTGAATAAAATGTCAATTGATGGCACGGTATCGAGGGAATCTCATCCGTATGTAAGCGGATGTCCTCACAAACAAGTACCATAAGATGCCAAATAACAACTATCTGAAAGCCAGTACATGCACAACATTCTGCAGTTCTCGCCACAACTAACCGCGCTTGAGTTTTTTTCAGGCATTGGCTTGGCTCGTGCCGGCATGGCAAAAGCCGGAATCAAAACAATCTGGGCAAATGACATAGACCATACTAAATGCGCCATGTACAGCCAGTGTTGGGGCGATGAGCATCTAGTCGAGCAGGATGTCCACACACTCGACCCCGACCTAATACCCCAAGCCGACATCGCATGGGCGTCAAGCCCTTGCACAAACTTATCTCTCGCGGGAAACAGGGAGGGACTTGTCTCTGGCAAAGAGTCCAGTGCGTTCTTTGGCTTTATTAAGGCCATCGAAGGAATGAGCGATCGTGCCCCGCGGGCACTTGTTCTCGAAAATGTCATCGGCCTTGCCACGTCTAATAACAGTGATGACTTTAGACTCGTTTGCCAGGAATTTAATCGTTTAGGCTATTCATGCGACGCTTATTTTATCGATGCACGGCATTGGCTTCCCCAGTCACGCCCCCGCATGTTTGTCGTCGGATTAAAAAACCCTCTTCCCAACAGCCGACTCGATTCCTCGCTTCGACCTGAAAAGGTCTCCTGGATTCACTCCGACCCTTCACTCATTACGCACGTCTCTCACCTAAACGAGCCGAGCCCACTTCGTATGACGGGCCTTGCAATGGTTGTTGAAAATATTCCCGAGGACGACAAGCGTTGGTGGAACAAAAACCAAATACAAGCATTTATCGACTCACTTGCACCGCATCAAGCAGAGCGCCTTCAGCGCTTCTTAAATGCCAAAGAAAAAATTGTTCGCACTGCTTACCGTCGCACGCGATCGGGCGTTGTGCGCTGGGAAATCCGTGAAGAAGAAATTGCCGGATGTCTAAGAACGGCTCGCGGCGGCTCATCAAGACAGGCAGTCGTTATATGCGAAAACGGAAAGATAGAAGTTCGCTGGATGACTGGAACTGAATATGCCC
>URIJ01000130.1 GCA_900547835.1 uncultured Collinsella sp. | reverse complement strand
GCTGTGCTATAGTGCAGCGCAACAGCAACTAGGTGCGACCGCGCCACGGCATCACGAAAGGAGCCACCAACATGAAGAACACGATGAAGTCTCTCAACAACTGGTGGTGGCGTGATGCGAATACGATCGGTCGACAGTGAGTCCCTCACGCCTGTTTTTGCGCTCTAGGTGATTGGAAGGCCTCCGGTTTCGACCGGGGGCCTTTTTCTATCTCGAGCCCGATCGCATTCGCATCACGCGCCTCCGCTTTTCTCTTGCACTCCCCTTCCGAAAGGATTTTCACCATGTCTCAGAACACCACCGCCGCCCAGCCCCGCACCGTCCAGACCGCCGACCGCGGCAAACTCGATGTCCGCGCCCTCGTCCTGCTCGCCATCCTGCTCGCCGCCGGCTTCATCCTCAACTTCACCGTCGGCAAGGCAATCTCGGGCATCTCGGGCGGCATGATCAGCCCCGAGTTCATCATCTCGGCCTTCTGCCTCACCATCCTGGTCGTTCGCCCCAACATCGGTCAGGCGCTCGTCATTGGCCTCATCTCGGCTGCCGTGATCCAGATCACCACTACTTCGCCGTTCGTCGATTTTGCCGCCGAGGGCATCGCCGCCATGCTCATGGCCGGCATCGTCAACGCCGCCGGCAAGAACGGTCAGGTCAAGCCCGCCATCGCCATTGTCGCAACCTTCCTGACCACCTTTGTCTCCGGCGTCATCTTCATGGTCATCAAGATGGCCATGCTCGGCGTGGTAGGCGAGCTCGCCGCCGCCATGTTGCCCGTCGTCGCCATGACCGCCGTCTTTAACGCCATTCTGGTCGGCGCCCTCTACATGCCCATCCAGAAGGCCCTTAAGCTCAACTAACCTGCTCGGCTTTACGAGCCACCCCATCTTGGCGTTCATTCGTCGCTCGCGTACCCAAGTACGCTTCGTTCCTCTTTCGCGCCAACCTGGGGCACCTCGTAAAGCCGTCTCCGTACTTCACCACCAAAGACTGTCCCAAACAACGAGCTTTTGGGGACGTTCTTAAACGACTAGTCATTAAAGAACGTCCCCAATGACTATGAAAGGTATCCATGGAAACGATCATCAACGTCGACGATGTCTCGTTCTCCTATGGCACGCAGACCGAGCAGGCGCTTAAGCACATCTCGCTCGACGTGAACAAAGGAGATTTCATCGGCATCATCGGGCCCTCGGGCGCCGGCAAGTCCACGCTTGCCGCCTGCCTGTCGGGTGCCGTGCCCCACCACTACACCGGCACGTTCTTTGGGTCCGTCATGGTTGACGGCCACGACACCTGCGAAGTCTCGCTCACCGATGTGTCGCAGATCGTCGGCAGCGTGTTGCAGGACATCGACACGCAGATGGTCGCCTCGGTCGTCGAGGACGAGATGCTCTTTGGCCTCGAGAACTTTGGCGTTCCCCACGACCAGATCGAGCAGCGCGTGAGCGAAACGCTCGAGACCGTCGGCATCAGCGACCTGCGCGACCGCGAGATCGCCACCCTCTCGGGCGGACAGAAGCAAAAGGTAGCCATCGCCGCCATCCTCGCCATGCGTCCGCGCGTCTTGGTTCTCGACGAGCCCACCGCGGCACTCGACCCCGCCAGCTCCACGTTGGTTTTCGAGACGCTGCGTGAGGCAAACCGCGCACTTGGAATCACCATCGTCGTCGTTGAGCAAAAGGTCGCCCTGCTCTCGGAGTATTGCAACCGCGTGCTCGTGCTCAACCATGGCGAAATCGCGCTGCAGGGCGAGCCACACGAGGTCTTCGCGCATACCGACGAGCTCCGTGCCATCGGCGTCGACTGCCCTCGCGTCACGCGTATCTTCAATAGCCTCCAAACCGATGGCCTGGTAAGCGGCACCCCTTGCTTGGATGTCGATGAGGCCGAGCGCCTGATTTCGGACATCGTCGACCCCGCACACGCGGCCATCGAAGCCCAGGCGCCCGCCGGTTCCCCGCATGCACCGTCGTTGCGCCCTCATGCCAAGGACGCAGAACCCGTACTCACCTTCGACCATGTTGAGTTTGCCTATCCCAATGGCGGCGCCGCCGTACACGACCTTAGCCTGACGCTCTATCCCGGCGAGCTCGTGGGCATCGTCGGCCAGAACGGTGCCGGCAAGACCACGCTCACCAAGCTGCTCACGGGTCTGCTCAAGCCCGCCTCGGGCAGCGTGCGCGTCACGGGACTGGATACTGCAACCGTCCCCACGAGCCGCATTGCCCGCGAGGTCGCAACCCTCTTCCAAAACCCTGACCGTCAAATCTGCAAGGACACCGTGCTCGACGAGGTCGCCTTTGGCTTGGAGCTTGGCGGCATGGACCGCGCCGAGGCTCTGCGTCGTGCCCAACTCGTCATCGACCGCTTTGGCTTGCCGGCCGACGAGGCGCCTTTCTCGCTTTCGCGCGGCCAGCGACAAATGGTGGCACTCGCCTCCGTCGTGGTCGTAGAGCCCAAAATCGTGGTGCTCGACGAGCCCACGAGCGGCCTTGATTACCGCGAGTGCATGACCGTCATGGAAACGGTGCGTACCATGGCCGAGCGTGGCTGCGCCGTAATCATGGTCTGCCACGATATGGAAGTCGTCTCGGATTTTGCCGAGCGCATTGTGGTAATGGCCGACGGTCGCATCCTCGACCGCGGCCGCACGCACGAGCTGTTCTCGAACATCGATCTCATGCGGCGTGCCTACGTTGAGCCGCCCCAGGTCATCGAACTCTCGCGCCGTCTGGCATCCAACGTCTCACCCGCCTTTACACAGGTGAGCGAGGTCTCCGATGTCGTTCGAATTACCAAGGAGATGGTCCACCGTGGTTAACGTCATCGACTACATGCCGGGTGACACGCTGCTGCATCGCCTGAACCCCGTCGTCAAACTGGGCCTCGCCGCCGCCATCATCGTCGGCATCTTCTTGTCCGACACCTACGTGGCGCTGCTGGGCTTTTTGGCACTCACCCTTGCGCTGGGTGCCTATGCCGGCGTCGTCGACCGTCTGTTCTCGCTGCTCAAGTTGCTGATCCCGCTCGCGCTTATCATGCTGGTGCTCCAGCTGGCCTTTATGCGCGATGGCAACGTGGTGTGGGGCTTTATCACCGACACGGGCCTCATCACAGGATCGAAGGCCTGTCTGCGCCTACTGGGCGTGGCGTTACCACTCATCCTCATGCTCATGGTGACCAAACTCAACGACCTTGCCAACGCCTGCGTCGAGGTGCTGCACGTGCCGTATCGCTATGCCTTCACCTTTACCACGGCGCTGCGCTTTGTGCCGGTGTTTGGTCAGGAGATGAACGCCATCATGGAGGCGCAGACCGCACGCGGCGTCGAGTACGACACCAAGAACCCCATCAAGAAGCTTAAGCTCATGCTGCCACTGTGCGTGCCGCTGCTCATCTCGAGCGTGGGCAAGACCGATGCCACAGCCTTGGCGGCAGAACAGCGCGGCTTCTATCTGCGTACGCGCGCCAGCTCGTACAAGCGCTACCCCATCAAGGGCCTGGACATCGCCGTGCTCATCGTCAGCATCGCCCTCATCGCCATCGGCTTCCTGTTCTAGTTCGCCACCGACAGCAACCACCCAACGCAAAAGGCTTCGGCTCGCACCAAACGAGCCGAAGCCTTTACTGTTTCACCAGATAAAACCTACCAAAATAAACCTGTCCCTTTTTGGCGGGTCGGAAGCTAGAGGCGGTAGGGGACGCCGCTGCGGATGATGGATTCGCGCACCAGGACATCCATGGCGTCGAGGGTGATCTCGGGCATCTCTCGGTACTTTTGCAGCACCGATAGCTCGGTGCAGGCCAGAATGACGCGGTCGCAGCCGCTACGGGCGAACTCCCACATCACGCGGTCGAACTTATCCATATCGGGCTCACGTCCGGCCTTCACATCATCGTAGATAAGCGACATCACATCGTTCTGACGTTTCTCGCTGGGATAGACAACCTCAACACCCGCAGCCTTACATTCGCGTCCGTAGACGCCCGCGCCCACGGTTCCATCGGTTCCCATAATGCCAATCTTGTGCACCGGCTCGGCCGGCATACTCAGGTTGGGGTCGAACTCGCACTCCCCCATCACCGCACCGGCCAGAGCATAGCGCACCGACTCACGCGGCATGTGGATAATCGGCACCTTCGTAAACGACTGGATCTGGTCGTAGAAGTAGTGCGACGTGTTGCAGGGAATGGCAATGTGCGCACAGCCCAGCGACTCGAGTGCCTGGGCACACTCTTTCATGGTCGCCAGCAGCTTGGCATGCTCGCCGGTCTTAATGGCCAACGTGCGGTCGGGCATGGTCGACTTGGAGAGCACCACCATGTCGATATGTTCCTGATCGCAGGCAGCAGCCGTATGACGCACCACCTGGTCGTAGTAATACGACGTGGCCTCGGCGCCCATGCCGCCGATAACTCCCAGCTTTTCCATCGCCGCCTCCTTGGTGACGCTTGCGCAATTGCGCGTATCATACCCGCGCCCGCCCGATGCAAACCGGACGGGCGCCGCGCTCATCTACTTGTAATACGTCTTGAACAGCTTAAAGTGGCGCAGCTTGGTGTGCCACATGCGCAGCCAGCGGTTAAAGACAAAGTCGCCCTTCATAAACGAAGGGTCGGCGCCCTTGCCTTCCCTATCTAGGCGATGCACCTTAGCGCGCAGCTCGGGATCCTTGACGTACTTGTCGACGACGCCCATGGGGACGACCATCCACAGGGCCTCGTCCTGCGCCGTCACAAACTCCGGCTCAAACGGGCGGTTGAACACATACTCGTCCACCACATACTTGGCAACGTTAAAGCCGCTGTTGGTGACATAGTAGTTGCTGCGGCCCTGGCGGGTGTTGAAGTCGAAGAACTTAAACGAGCCATCGCGCTCGTCATACTTCACGTCAAAGTTGGAATAGCCCACAAAGTGAAGGTCCTCAAGCAGCTTGCGCACGCCGCCCATGAGCTCGTCGTTGGGTTCGGTGATGATGCAGGCATGGTTGCCAACGCCATGGGGCTGATGCTCCTCGAGCAGTACGTGGCCCAGGCACATCATGCGTACCTTACCGTTGCGATCGGAATAGCTGGTGAGCACGCGCATGTACTCGTCGTTGCCGGGCACGCGGTCCTGCAAGATCAGGTCGTCGGTGTAGCCGCTGGCATACGAATCGCGAATGACCTGTTCCAGCTCGGCGCGGTCGGCAATCTCATAGGCCTTCTTCTGGCCCTCGAACTCATGCTGCCACCACATGATGCCATCAGAAGGCTTCAGAATCATCGGGTAGGGAAAATCGATCTGGTCGAGCACTTCGGCAGGCGCCTCACCCTGGGCATTGAGCATCGCCTTGGTAAAGGTAAACGTGTGCGGATAGGGCACGCCATGCTTCTCGCACAGCTCGTAGAAGATCTCCTTCTTCTGGCACTGCTCAAGCATGCTATAGGGAGCGTAAGGCGCGACGATGTTATCCGCCAACTCATGGGCATCCTTGGCCTGAGCCACGAGGGCAACATAGTTGTCACCACAGCCCACAAGGACAATCGTCTTATCGGCATGCGCTTGGGCAATGCCGTTGACGGTTTTGAGCATCACGGGCATGGTATCGATATCCACGTTGGGCGTGTAGTCGATAATCTGGCTGCGGTACGCGGGACCCGTCTGATACTTGCCAAAGACCAGACTCTTGACCTGGTACTCCTCGTAGAAGGCACGCGCCACCGAATAGGCGTTGATGTCGCCACCAAGCAGCACGGGAATGAACTCGCGCTCTGTAAACTGCAATGCCATGGAAACTTCCTATC